>NZ_JBSFMS010000025.1:0-66741 GCF_053599675.1 Streptomyces sp. NPDC000880
CCCGCTCACCGCTTGACCGGGTGCGGCCCTCTCCGCCGGCCGCCCGTGGTGGCCCGCCGAGAGGGCCGCAGCCGCCGGGACACCGGAAGTGCGAAGCCCTCCGCGGGGTGTTGCAATGGCCTGGAGGGCTGTCCGCCGGCTGAAAGCAACGCCGCGCGGACCGTCCCCGCGGCGGTCCGCGCCGCACGCACCGTGGGAGATGAGTGAACATGCCCGGGAAGGACAACGAGCAGAAGGCCGCCGCCCCGGCCCCCGAGGGCGCGTCGCCGACTTCCCCCGTCGACGACATGAGCAACAAGATCGACAGGCTCAAGCAACTGAGCGACCTGAAGGCCCAAGGGGCGCTGACCGAAGAGGAATTCAAGGCACAGAAGCGCCAGATTCTCGGCTGACACCGGACATGGGGGACTGGGAAGGGACGACCCCATGACGGAGCCGAGTCCGCGGCCGGCCGCACCCGGCGGCGGAACGCAGCCGCAGGAGGCGGACCGGCTGCGCGACATGTTGCGCAGCCCGGGTTATCTCAAGGCACTCGTGTTCCGCGCCCCATCGGTATTCCGGTGTCGCTCGCCGCTTTCTGGTTCCTCGTCGCGCTCCATGAGCTGGAGCAACCTGGGCCCGGAAGCTCCGCTGATCGCCCTCGGCGGTGGCCTGGCGCTTCTCTTCAGGCACCTCGCCCGCGCGCCGGCCACCCCGCAGAGCACGGTGCTCCTGAGCGTGGCCGGGGCCGCGGCCGCCCTCTCGGCGATCTTCGGGAACCCGCTGATCGCCGCCGTGCTGCTCATGGAGGTGGCGGGGGTCGGCGGTCCGCAACTGTTCGCGGTCATGTTGCCGGCGCTGCTGTCCAGCGGGGTGGGTTCGCTCGTGTTCACCGGCTTCGGCAACTGGACCGGCTTCTCGACCGGCAGTCTGTCCCTGAAGCTGGGCGCACCTCCGCGTCTCGACGCCGGAGACGTGCTCTGGTCGGTGCTGATGGCCGTCGCGATCGGTGCCGCCGTGCGTCTGGGGGTCGTACCGGGACTGGCCGCGGGCATGGCGGCCAGTCCCGGCCAGTGCCCTGCGGCTGCCGGTCAGCAGCGTGGTGCTCGTCGTCCTGCTGCTCGGCAGCGCCGCCATGATCCCCGTGGTGATCCTGGCGGCCGTCGTGGCGTTCGTGACCACCGAGCTGCTTCCTCCCGGCCGCGCTGCTGCGCCGGTGGGCAAGCCCGCCGGATCTCCGCCCGCCGACGCCGGACCGGCCTGAGAGCGGCGTCAGGCCGCCGCGGAACAGTCCCCGAGGTGCGAAGCGGATCGCATGGGCCGATGTTGGAGGTAACCCGATCGGCCGCACGGGAGACCGTCCGGCCGGTCGTACGAGATGAAGGAGCGCACCATGACGAGTCATGTGAGCGGAACCCGGGCGGGCGCCGCATCGCGGAGTTCGACGAAGAGCGGCCTCGGCAGCGGGTGGTTGGTCTTCGCCGGTGTCCTGATGGTTTTCGGCGGTTTCATGACGCTCTTCGCGGGCATCGCCGCCATCGCCAACGACGACGTGTTCGTCGCCACCAACAACTACGTCTACCAGTTCGACCTCACCGGTTGGGGCTGGATCCATCTCATCCTCGGCGTCGTGATCGTTCTCGCCGGTTTCGCCCTGTTCCAGGGCACCACGTGGGCGAGGGTCGTCGGTGTGGTGCTGGTAGGTCTGGGCATGATCGCGAACTTCCTGTGGCTGCCCTACGCGCCGTTCTGGGCGATCGTGCTGCTTGCCATCGACGGCTTCATCATCTGGGCGCTGTGCGCGGCTCCGAGTCCATCGGAGAGCTGAGGCGCGGGACTCCACCGGCTCCGGCGCGTGCCGGAGCCGCAGGGGTGCCTGCGGCCTTGGTGCTCGTCATCGGCGCGTCGGGATCGGGTAAGTCCACGGTGGCCCGGCTGCTCGCCGGCCGACTCGGCCGGACCTTCCGGGACGCGGACGATTTCCAACCCCCGGCCAACCGCGCCAAGATGGCGGCCGGTGAACCGCTGACCGACGCGGACAGGCCACCGTGGCTGAACGCCATCGCCGCCTGGATGGACCAGCAGATCGCGGCACGGCAACCGGCCGTCGTCACTTGCTCCGCGCTCAAGCGCGCCTACCGGGACCAACTGCTCGGCGGAAGGCCCGGGGTGCGCCTGGTGTACCTGCACGGTTCGCGGGAGCTCATCCGCTCCCGACTGGCCGCCCGGCCCGGCCACTTCTTTCCGGCCGGATTGCTGGACAGCCAGTTCGCGGATCTTCAGGAGCCGGAGCCTGACGAACACCCATGCGTTGTGGAGATCGACCAGCCGCCGGAAGCCGTCGTCGAGGCCATCGTCTCCTTGCTGCGCGTGGATTCTGCCCAGGATCACCCGCCCACCGGCGTGGCAGCGGCCCGCACCGCCCCGACCGAGGAGCCGCTCATGCCCCCACCCGCGACAGGGGAACAGTGGCAGCTGCGCCACGGCGGGCAGACGGCCGTCGTGGTCGAGCTGGGCGGAGCCCTGCGCCACTACGAGGTGGACGGCCGGCAGCTGCTGGACGGGTTCACCGCCGACGCACGGATCACCGGCGGCCGAGGGCAGCTTCTCGTCCCCTGGCCCAACCGGGTGGGCGGCGGGCGCTACCACTTCAACGGTCAGGGCCTGCAACTCCCGCTGACCGAGCCGGAGAAGCACAACGCCATCCACGGACTGCTGCGCTGGACCCCGTGGCAGCTGCTCGCCCGCAGCGACGACGGAGTCAGGGTGGGCACCACGCTCTTCCCGCAGCCGGGATATCCCTTCCACCTGGAGGTATTCGCCGAGTACCGGCTGGGTCCTGAGGGGCTCGAGGTCACCGTCACCGCGACCAACGTAGGGGACACCGCGGCACCCTTCGGTGTGGGCCAGCACCCCTATTTGACGGTGGGCACCGGTCCGGTGGACACGGCGCTGCTGACCGTGCCTGCCCGCTACCGGCTGCGCACCGACGAGCAGGGTCTGCCGACCGGCCAGGAACCGGTCGAGGGCACTGAGTACGACTTCCGCACCCCTCGCCCCATCGGCGAGGCGCAGCTGGACACCGCCTTCGGCGGACTCGACCGTGACGGCTCCGGCCGGGCCGCGGTGCGGCTGGCCCACCCCTCGGGCCTCCATGGCATCGACCTCTGGCTCGGTGAAGGCAGCCGATACGTACAGGTGTACACCGGTGACACGCTGCCCGAGCCCGAGCGGCGGCGGCGCGGTGTCGCCGTGGAGGCCATGTCCTGCCCGGCGGACGCCTTCCGCAGCGGTACGGATCTCACCACCCTCGAGCCGGGCGGCAGTCATGTGCTCCGGTGGGGACTCGGCCCGTGGGAGACCAGCGGCTGAGGCCGGCGCCGCTGTCGCGGCCCCCGACCGGCCGATCGACAATGAGGCCGATCGACAATGAGACGGCCGTACGCACAACTCGTCGGCGGGAGGCAGCATCGTCATGACCCCGCGCACGGAACCACCGGCCCCGCAGTCCCTGACCACGGACGCCTTCCGGGCGCTGTACGAGCAACTGCGCGACGGGGCTCGGCGCAGTCCCGACGACCGGCTCGGGGCGCTCGGCCACCTGACGCCCGAGCGCGTGGTGGCAGCCGCCGCCGAGGTCCGGTCCGGCCGTACGGTGTCCCTCGCCGCGCCCATCGAGACCCGGCCCGGGCCGGACAATCCTGAACCCGCGGACCACCGGATGACCGGAGCCGCTGCCGGTGGCATCGGCGCGGGCGGGCTGCACTTCGCCGTCGACCGGTTCGCGATGAACGTGCACGGGGACGCCGACAGCCATCTCGACGCGCTCTGCCACGTGCTGTTCGACGGTGAGCTCTACAACGCGGTCCCCGCGAGCAGTGTGACACCGGACGGCGCCGGTTCACTCTCCCTCGACGTGGTTCGGGACGGCATCGTCGGCCGCGGGGTGCTCCTGGACATCCCACGACTGCGCGGCGTGCCCTGGCTGGAGCCCGGCGATCATGTGACGGCCACCGACCTGACCGCCGCCGAGGCCGCCCAGGGGGTCCGGGTCGGCCCGGGGGACCTGCTGCTCGTCCGGGTGGGTCACCGCCGCCGGCGCCGCGAACTCGGGGCTTGGAACACGGCGCAGGCCCGGGCCGGCCTTCATCCGACAGCGGTGCGGTTCCTGGCCGAGCGGCAGGTCGCGGTGCTCGGCTCGGACGGCAACAACGACACCGCCCCCAGCGCGGTGGCGGACATCGCCTTTCCCGTGCATGTGCTGGCCATACACGCCATGGGGCTGCACCTGATGGACTATCTGCAGTTCGAGGAGCTGGCTCCCGCGTGCGAATGCGAGGGCCGTTGGAGCTTCCTGTGCGTGGTGGCCCCGCTTCGGCTGCCCGCCGCCACCGGCTCTCCGGTGAATCCGATCGCCGTCCTGTGAACGCGGCCCGACGGCCGCGGCAGCGGCGGTCCGGTCGCCGTGAACCGAAAGGGCGGATAAGTTCGAATGGGTGGGACGGCTGCTTTTCCGCAGCGCGCAGTAACAGGTCCCGGCGGGAGCGCAGGGCCGCGAGCGCAAGGACGGTGGTCGCCGTGGGCGATGCCCCTCACTACGACGTCATCATCATCGGTACTGGCGCCGGCGGCGGTACGCTCGCCCACCGGCTCGCCCCCTCCGGAAAACGCGTGCTCATCCTCGAGCGCGGTGACTTCCTCCCGCGTGAGCGGGACAACTGGGACTCCACCGCCGTGTTCGTCAAGGGCAAGTACCGGGCCCCGGAGTTCTGGTTCGACAAGCACGGCAACGAGTTCCCGCCCGAGGTCAACTACTACGTCGGAGGCAACACCAAGTTCTACGGCGCCGCCCTCTTCCGGCTGCGCCCCGAGGACTTCGGCGAACTCCGCCACCACGACGGCATCTCGCCCGCATGGCCGATCCGCTACGAGGACCTGGAGCCGTACTACACCCAGGCCGAACACCTCTACCTGGTGCACGGGCGGCACGGCGAGGATCCCGGCGAGGGGCCGGTGAGCGCGCAATACGCGCACCCGCCCGTCGAACACGAGCCGCGCATCCAACAGCTCAGCGACGACCTCGAGAAGCGCGGACTGCATCCGTTCCACCTGCCCATCGGCGTCAATCTGAGCCAGGACGGAAACGGCCGGGCGACCCATTCCAGCGTCTGTATCCGCTGCAACCGGGTGGACGGCTTCCCGTGTCTGGTGCGTGGCAAGTCCGACGCCCAGGTGATCTGCGTCGAGCCCGCACTGCAGCACCCGAACGTCGAGATGATCACCAACGCCCGGGTGGCCAGGCTGGAGACCGACCCGGCCGGGCGCAGCGTCAGCACGGTCGTCACCCGGCTCGCGGATGGCTCCGAGGCCCGGTTCGAGGCGGACGTTGTGGTCGTCGCGTGCGGGGCGGTCAACTCCGCAGCTCTGCTGCTGGCATCGGCCAGCGACCGGCACCCCCGAGGACTGGCCAACAGCTCCGACGTAGTCGGCCGTCATTACATGCGGCACAACAACCTGGCGTTGATGGCCTTGTCGAAGGAGCCCAACGACACTCAGTTCCAGAAGACCCTCGCCCTCCACGACTGGTACTTGGGAGCGGACGACTGGGACTACCCGCTGGGCGGCATCCAGATGCTCGGCAAGTCGGACGCCGAGCAGATCCACGGCGAGGCCCCGCGCTGGGCCGGAGCCGTGACCCCGGATCTGCCGTTCGAGGTGATGGCACATCATGCCGTCGACTTCTGGCTGTGCGGCGAGGATCTGCCTCTTCCGGACAGTCGCGTCACCCTGGATGCGGACGGCAGGATCCACCTGTCCCTCGACGAGAAGAACAACGTCGCCGGGCTGAAGCGCCTGCAGCACAAACTGCGGGGAATGCTTGGCCACTTGGGCATGCACGAACACCAACTGCTGTCGCACAGCATCTATTTGCACAAGGGCATGCCCATCGGCGCCACCGCGCACCAGGCCGGCACTGTCCGGTTCGGCGACGACCCGAGCAGCTCTGCCCTGGACGTCAACTGCAAGGCTCACGACCTGGACAACCTGTACGTGGTCGACACGAGCTTTTTCCCGAGCATCGGTGCGGTCAATCCGTCGCTGACGGCCATGGCCAACGCCTTGCGGGTCGGCGACCACATCGTTGACCGGCTGACCTGACCTGACCTGACCTGACCGGCTGACCTGACCTGACCGGCTGACCTGCCCGCCGGCCGACGGCTGGGCCGACCGGGCGAAGATCGTCGGCCCAACGGCCCAACGGGAACTCGCAGAGCGTGCCACCCCCCGTCCGCCGGTGGTTCTGTGACGAGCCGGGCTCGACCGGCGCTGCGGCCCGCGGGACCGGGGGCCATGCACCGAGGAGGCAGGCAATCGTGAATCCCACCGCCGGCGCAGCACAGGGCGTAATCCCAGCGCAACTGCTGAAAGGCCAGAAAGCGCTGGTCACCGGCGCCAATTCCGGTATCGGCAAGGCGACGGCCATCGGTCTGGGCCGGGCAGGCGCCGACGTGGTCGTGAACTACGTGGCCGACCGTGAGGCCGCCGAGCAAGTGGTCAAGGAGATCACCTCGTTCGGTGTGCGTGCGGCGGCGTACGAGGCGGATGTGTCCAAGGAGGACCAGGTCGTCGGCATGGTGGACCGGATGGTCCAGGAGTTCGGGACGATCGACATCCTCGTCGCCAACGCCGGTCTGCAGCGCGACGCCCCGTTCATCGAGATGACCCTCGCCCAGTGGCAGAAGGTGCTGGACGTCAACCTGACGGGTCAGTTCCTGTGCGCCCGTGAGGCGACGAAGGAGTTCCTGCGGCGCGGGGTCGTCCCGGAGGTGTCGAGCGCGGCAGGAAAGATCATCTGCATGAGCTCGGTCCACCAGCTCATCCCGTGGGCAGGGCATGTTAACTACGCCTCCTCCAAAGGCGGCGTACAGATGATGATGGAGACACTGGCGCAGGAACTCGCACCGCAGAAGATCCGAGTGAACGCGGTCGCCCCGGGAGCCATCAAGACGCCGATCAACCGTAGCGCCTGGGAGACGCCGGACGCCCAGGAGGATCTGCTGCGGCTCATCCCCTACAAGCGCATCGGCGACCCCCAGGACATCGCCAATGCCGTCGTCGGCCTCGCGTCCGACCTTATGGACTACGTAGTGGGGACCACCCTTTACGTGGACGGCGGGATGACCCTCTTCCCCGGATTCGCCACCGGCGGCTGACCTCTCCTGAACGTCGCGAGCAGCAAAGGCATGTATGCACACCACGCTCCACCTGCTGGCGGACGCCCCGGCTCAACTGCTTCCGGCCAGACAGCTCATGGCATTCACCCTGGCCTCCCACATCATCCTGGTGCCCTTGGGGGTGGCGCTGCCGCTCCTCACCCTGGTGATGCACTATCGCGGCCTGCGCCGGAACGACCCCGTCGCCCTGCTCCTTGCCAGACGCTGGTCGGCCGTCATGGCGGTTCATTTCGCGGTCGGCGTCGTCACCGGCACCGTCCTGTCTTTCGAGTTCGGCCTGCTCTGGCCGGGCCTGATGGGCAAGTGGGGTGACGTCTTCGGCATCGGATTCGGTATCGAGGCCTGGGCCTTCTTCCTCGAAGCGGTACTCATTGCCATCTATCTCTACGGCTGGCGCAGACTGAAGCCGCGGACCCACTTCCTGCTTGGCCTGCCGCTTCCCGCAGCCGCACTGCTCGGGGCGTTCGGCATCCTGGCGGCCAACTCGTGGATGAATACGCCCCGAGGCTTCTCACTCGACTCCGACGGCAACCCCGTCGACGTCGACATCTGGTCGGCGATCTTCACCCCGATGTTCGGACCGCAGTACTGGCACTTCGTCGTGGCGATGCTGGTGACCGCGGGATACGTCGTCGCCGGCGTCTACGCGGTCGGCTGGCTGCGGGGCCGCAGAGACCGCTACCACCGGCTGGGTTTCACCCTTCCCTTCACCGTTGCCGCGGTGTTCACCCCGGTGCAGCTCATGCTGGGAGACTCCATCGCACGGTCGGTCTTCCACAAGCAGCCGGTGAAGTTCGCGGCGACGGAGATCGTCTGGGAGACCGACACCCATGTGCCGGAGTACTTGTTCGGACGCCTTCACCCGGACGGAACCATCTCCGGCGGCATCAAGATCCCCCAACTCGACTCCATCCTGGCCGGGTTCAGTCCCGACACCAAGGTGACGGGACTGGCGTCCGTACCGGCGAACGACCGGCCGACGGCCACTCAGGCCACCATCGCCCACTGGGCCTTCGACATCATGGTCGTGATCGGCTCGCTGCTGGTACTCCTCGCCCTCTGGTACGGCCTGGTCTGGCTGCGGCACCGCCGGCTGCCCGCCTCCCCGTGGTTCTTCCGCAGCGCGGCCTGTGCGGGAGTCGCCTCGGTCGTCGCCGTCGAATGCGGCTGGATCACGACCGAAGTGGGACGCCAGCCCTGGATCGTCTACCAGAACATGCGGGTCGCGGAAGCAGTGACATCGACCCGCTCCACCAGCCTGTGGATCATGCTCGGTGTGGTGATCGTGGTGTACGTGCTGATCTTCGGCTCACTGCTCGCCGTACTGCTCAAGATGCGTACCCGCTGGAGACTTGCCGACGAGGGCCGGGAGGCCGGGGAGCCGGGCGAGGGACCGGAGACGGACACGCCCTACGGGCCCCGCTCCCGGCCGCCCGCCGACGAGGCACTCGCCTCCCGTGGCGCCGGGTCCGGAGCGGACGCGGACGGGCTCTCATGACCGCGAACGTCATCGCCGCTGTACTGCTGCTCGCGGTGGCCGCCTACGCCTGCGCCGGCGGCACCGACTACGGGGCCGGGTTCTGGGACCTGGCCGCCGGCGGTGCGGAACGCGGCAAGCGCCCCAGATGGCTGATCGACCACGCCATGGCACCCGTCTGGGAGGTCAACAATGTCTGGCTGATCTTCGTCTTCGTCATCATGTGGACCGGATTCCCGACGCTGTTCCAGACCGTGTTCTCCGCGATGTGGCTGCCGCTGGCGCTCGCCGCCATCGGCATGGTCGTGCGCGGCGCCGGGTTCGCGCTGCGCAAACCCGCCCGGCGTCTGGCCCGTCGGCGCATCTTCGGGGCGGTGTTCGCCGTCGCCTCGCTGCTCACCCCCTTCTTCCTCGGCGCGGCCGTAGGCGGCATCGCCTCCGGCCGGGTGACGCCGGGAACCGAAGCCTCGACGGAAGCCTGGTCCAACCCCACTTCCATCCTCTTCGGGCTGCTCACCGTCGCATCGACGGCCTTTCTCGCAGCCGTGTTCCTGGCCAGAGACGCCGCACGCTTCGGCGCGCCCGACCTCGTCGGCTACTTCCGGCTGCGGGCGCTGGGCAGCCTCGCCGTCGTAGCCGTGCTGGGAGGGGCCGCGCTCGCCGTCACTCACGGCGACGCCCCCTATGTGTGGAACGGGCTCACGGGCGGCCTCGGCCTCGGGTTCGTCGTTCTGGCCGGAGTGTGCGCCGTCGCCACGGGCTGGCTCCTGCTCCGGGCGTCCGGGGCCTGGTCCCGCATCACGGCGGTCGGCGTGGTCGCGGCGGCCGTCATCGCTTGGGGGGTCGCCCAGCGCCCCTACCTCATCCCCACGTCCCTGACCGTGGCGGACGGCGCCGGCGCTCCCACGACGCTGCGCTGGCTCGGCGTCGTCACGCTCGTCGCCGTAGTACTCGTCGGGCCTGCCGTCGTCCTGCTCTACTGGCTGGACACCCACGGCGAGCTGGAACCCCTCACCGACGCCGACCTGCAGCGGAGCGCGCCCGGCGTCGCCGGCACGGCCGACGGCGACTGACCATCCGGCGCCCGCGGCAGGGTACGGAGGTACGCGGCAAGCCGTGTGCAGCGGCTGTCATGCGGGTGCGGCGGCCACCCGGCCGGCCTGTACCGCGTCGACCAGGGACCGGTGGTCGCGCTCGTTCTGGTCCGCGTAACTCTCCGCGAACTCCGTCAGCGCACGGTCGAAAGCGTCGCCGCCTCCCAGGTACGCGGCGATGGCGATCCGGTCCCCGGAGCGGGCGTGAGCGCGGGCCCCGCGCGCGGGTGACACCGTCGTGCTCCTCGGCCCCGGGCCGCCGGGCCCGTGATGCCGGTCCGACTCGTCCTGGGCGGCTGACCGTCGTACCCGGCGGCACCTATGACCCGTTGCCGCCGGCCCGGTTCAGCGTCGCGTCCAGGGTGATGGCCGCGTCAATGAGAGCGAGATGGGTGAACGCCTGTGGGAAGTTTCCCAGCTGCCGCCCGGTCAGGTCGATCTCCTCCGAGTACAGGCCGAGGTGATTGGCGTACGTCAGCATCTTCTCGAGGACGAGCCTGGCCTGATCGGTCCGCCCTGCCCGCGCCAGCGCGTCGACGTACATGAACGTGCACAGGGAGAAGGTTCCTTCGGAGCCGCGCAGGCCGTCGGGCGATGCCTCGGGGTTGTACCGGTACACCAGGCTGTCGGACACCAGCTCCCGGTCCATCGCGTCCAGCGTGGAGATCCACATGGGATCGTCCGGGGTGATGAAGCCCACGGTGGGCATCCGCAGCAACGACGAGTCGAGCACATCACTTCCGAAGTGCTGGACGAAGGCCTTGCGCCCGGCATCCCAGCCCTGTGTCAGGATCTGCTCGTAGATCTTGTTCCGCTCACCGGCCCAGCGCTCGACCGCGGCCGGCCGGCCGCTGGCGGCCGCCAGTCGCAGCGCACGGTCGAAGGCGACCCAGGACATCACCCGGCCGTAGGTGAAGTTCTTACGACCGCCACGGGTCTCCCACAGGCCCTCTCCGGGCTGGTCCCAGTGGTCGGTGAGCCATTCGAGGAGGGTGAGCAGCGAGGTCCAGCCCTTGTGGTCCAGCCCAATTCCGCGCTGGTGGGCGAAGTAGATGCTGTCCAGCGCCTCGCCGTAGATGTCCAGTTGCAGCTGGTCCGCGGCGCCGTTGCCGATGCGCACCGGGGCAGAGCCCTGGTACCCCTCCCAGTGCTCCAGGATCTCTTCGGTGAGGTCGGACGAGCCGTCGACCCGGTACATGATGTTCAGCGGTCCCGTGTCACTGGCACTGCCCGCCCTCTCTTTCACGCGGTCGCGCAGCCAGCCGATGAAGGAGGTCGCCTCCTCCTTGAACCCCAGTCCCAGCAGGGCGTACACGGAGAACGAGGCGTCGCGGATCCAGGTGAACCGGTAGTCCCAGTTGCGCTCGCCGCCCAGTTGTTCCGGCAGTCCCGCCGTCGGGGCGGCGACCAGAGCGCCGCTGGGTGCGTACGTCATCAGCTTCAGCGTCACGGCGGAGCGCTCCACCGCCTCCCGCCACCGGCCCGAGTAGCGGGACTGGCTCAGCCAGGACCGCCAGTACCGGACGGTGTCGTCGAAAAGCTTCTGGAACTCGGTGAGGCGGATCTCGCGTGGCGGTCCGTCGGCGGACGACTCCATGACCAGACCCCGCTCCTGACCGGCCTGCAAGGTCAGCGAGAAGTGCAGGTCCTGTTCGCCTGTGAGGGAGTTCACCAGCCGCTCGTCCTGCGGTTCCCGGACCGCGTGCACGGTCAACTCCAGTTCCTCCGCGGCGAACACCGCCCCGTGCTCGGTGAGGTGCAACTTGTGCGGCTTACGGCCGTAGTCGAACCGGGGGGCGATCTCGACCTCGAAGGTCATGCTGCCGCGGACGCACCGCAGCATGCGGACCAGACGATGGCGAGGGGTGGCCGTCCGCCCGGTCACCGGCATGAAGTCGACCACCTCGCCGGCACCCGCCTCGGTCATGAACCGGGTCACGAGAACCGCGGTGTCGGGAAAGTACAACTGCTTGGTCGCGTAGGTCTTCTGGGCCGGGGCGACCGTGAAATGCCCGCCCTTCTCACGGTCCAGCAAGGCGCCGAACACGCTTGGCGAGTCGAAGCGTGGACAACAGAACCAGTCGATGGTCCCATCGGTGGTCACCAGCGCCGCGGTCTGCAAATCACCGATCAGGCCGTGATTCTCGATCAGCGGGTAGTCGTCCATCGTGAGTCCCTTTCGGCCCGTGCCGAAAAACGCACCGCGTGCGCAGCCATCAGTACGGCTCCCTCGCATCGCGCATGTGAATCACCCATTTGCCGTTGCGCCGACCCGGTGCCACCCGGTGCCACCCGGACAGCTTAAGCAAGGAATTCCCCACGGGCCTGCCGAGGCGACGACGGCCCTTTGAGCGACGGAAACACGGCGCAGGATCGTAAGTGCGCAACACGGCGGAGCCGGACGGATTCCTGTCTCTGCGCCCGCCGAGGAGCGGCATTACCGTGGACGCGAAGGCCTGATCTCAGAACTGAACCCGGAGGGTGCCCGTGCTGTCGAGCCTCGCGCCTGTGCCCAGCAGGGGAAGGGTCCGCGCGTGCGGACGATGATGTCCTGGGCGACCGCGTTCCGGCTGCGGCAATACGCCAAGGCCAGCTTGTGGATCGTCCCGCTGTTGGGATTTGCACTCGGGGTGATTCTCGCGGAGTGTGCCGTGGCCGCGGACGCGGACTGGCTGCCGACAAACTGGCGGTATTCGGCGACAACGGCGAGCGGTGTGCTGAGTGCCATCGTCGGGGCCATGGTCGCCCTGCTCGGATTCGTCGTGACCATCGGCGTACTCGTCGTCCAGCAGGCCACGGGAACGCTGTCCCCCCGGTACATGCGCCTGTGGTACCGGGACCGTCTGCAAAAGGCCGTTCTGGCCACCTTCACCGGGACGTTCGCGTTCGCCTTCTCCCTGCTGCGCACCATCGAGTCGGACTCCGTCCCCGACCTGGGAGTCACCTTGGCCGGGATGCTCGTCGCCGTCAGCCTCCTGCTTCTGCTGGTCTACCTCAGCCGCTTCACCCACAACCTCCGGCCGGTGGCCATCGCCGACCTGGTCGGACGGATGGGGGAGGAGATCCTCATCCGCCGGGCGGCCAAGACCGGCGGCGCCGCGCTCCTCGACGATGAAACCGCGCTGCCGGGCGGCCCGGTGACGCGCATCCGGTCCGAACGCGGCGGAGCCATCCAGGCGTTCGACATGGCCGGGCTGACCCGCGCCGCGGTCCGCCACGACTGCACCTTCGTGGTCATCCACCCCGTCGGGGACTTCGTACCGCCCGGCGCCACCGTCGTGGAGGTCCATGGCGGGATCTCGGCGCCCGATCCGCGGCGGGTGACCGGACTCGTCGCCCTCGGCGCAGAGCGGACCATCGAGCAGGACCCCGCCTTCGCCCTGCGCATTCTCGTCGACATCGCCATCCGAGCCCTCTCCCCGGCAGTGAACGACCCCACGACCGCCGTCCAGGTGCTGAATCACATCGAGGCGTTCCTGTACACCGTCGGCAGGACCGAACTCCGCCGCCGCTATGTGCTCGGCGACGACCGTGGCCGACCGCGACTGGTGGTGCCGAGCCGGGGCTGGGAGGACTACCTTCAGCTCGCCGTCACCGAGATCCGTGAGTACGGGGCGAGGTCCACCCAGATCTGCCGGCGGCTGTGCGCTGCTGGAAGGCCTGCTGGATACCTTGCCGGCCGATCACCTGCCGGCGGTCCGCACGGAGCTCGAGCTCCTGGAGGAGGCGGTCGAGCGGGAGTTCACCGACCCTGTCCGCCGCGCCACGGCGCGCACGAGCGACCGTCAGGGCATCGGAGGCGGGCACCGACCGGCTGCACCGCCCGGATGAGCGGGCGGCCGCATCGGTCGATCTGAGCCCGGCCCGCCGCGGGGTGCCCAAGCGTCCGTCTGCCCTGACCAGGTGTGCCGCGTGGCGAGGCATGCACCCAAGCGGCCCAGGACAGCTCGCGTGTGCCCGGTCCGCGGGGGTCTGCTGGTATCCACCCATCCGTACGGGGAGGACGCGCGAATGCCCGACAATGGAGCGACTGGCCCAAACGCAGGCGCGGAGCACGCCGGGGCGCCGGGCGCGGACGACGCGCGCGCCGAAATGGAGCAGCTGCGCACTCGCGTCGCGTCGCTGGAGTCCGACGTGGCGTCCCGGGTTCCCCACCACCGGTGGAGGTCCTTCTTCGCGGCGCTGCTCATCGTCATCGGCTGCGTCCTAGCACCTCTCGGCGCCGTTGCGGCGTGGGCGGCGGACGAGGTCGGCGACACGGACCGGTACGTCGATACGGTCGCACCTCTCGCCTCCGACCCGGACATCCAGGCGGCCGTGGCGAACCGGGTCACCAACGCGGTGATGGAACACATCGACCTGGCGACCCTGCTGGAGGGTGCGGCCCCTGCGGACCGGCCCCTCCTGCAGAAGGCGCTCGGCATGCTGGGCGACTCGCTGGAGAACGCCGTCCGCAGCTTCGTCCACGACAAAACGCAGGAGATCGTCGCCTCCGAGACCTTCGAGAGGATCTGGACCGACGCCAACCGCCGGATTCACGCAGCCGTGGACAAAGCCCTGACGGGCAGCGCCGACAGCGCGGTGAAGATCAACAACGACTCGGTGACCGTCGATCTGGGCCCGGTCGTCGACCAGGTCAAACAGCGCCTCGTCGACGAAGGAATGACGGTGGCCGCAAAGATCCCCGAAGTGCACACCGACTTCACGATCCTGCGAGCCGACAACATCGGCAAGGTCAAGACCGCCTTCCAGCTCCTTGAGCTCGCCGGGTTCTGGCTGCCGGTGATGGCGGTGGTGCTGATCGCCGCCGGCGTCCTGCTCTCCGTCCACCGCCGGCGTACCCTCGCGATTTCCGCACTCGCCTTCGCCTTCGCCATGCTGATCCTCGGCATCAGCCTGGCCGTGTTCCGCGTGGTGTATCTGAACGAACTGCCGGAGAGTGTCTCGCAGCCTGCCGCCGGGTCCGTCTACGACACACTGACGCGCTACCTGCGCACCACGGTCCGCATGACCGTGGTGCTCGGCGTAGTGATCGCGCTGGCCGCCTGGCTGACCGGGCACGGCCGACGGGCAACGCTCGTGAGGCAGTTGTGGAATGCGGGCATCGGGGCGGTGCGCTCCACCGCCGACCGCGCGGGTCTGCGAACCGGGCCGGTCGGCCCCTTCGTCCGCCGCTACCGGACATGGATCACCTGGGTGCTGGTCGCCGCGGCCGTCCTGACCTACCTCCTGTGGAGCTACCCCACGGGCTGGGTCGTCGTCGGCATCGCGCTCGGGCTGCTCCTCGCGCTGGCAGTGGTGGAATTCCTGGCAGAGGGCGAGGCGGACGGAAGCACACCGGAGGTGGCGTCACAGGACTTGCCCCCACGGTGAACGTGGGGTCCCTCCAGCGGCCCGGAGGTCCCTGCCGTGCTGATAGCGCTTACGGCCTGGAAGTCCGTGGTCACCGTGGGTGATCCCGGGTCGGGGCTCCCTGGCGTGGGCGCGCCGGGGTCAGCGGTCGGCGATGTCCTCACGGAGGCCGTCCGAGAACTCCCACCACGACAGCGGAAGCCAGTCGCCGTTGACAAAGGCATCGACAGTCGCACCGCGACCACGTACAGCCACCGTCGTTCCGGGCGGGTACGTGGTGCCGGACAGGCCGGGTACAGGGACGAGTAGGGTCCCGAGCCGTTGTGCTGCCACTTCTCGCCCTCCTTTTCTCGGTACGACATCAGGGCGGGTCTTCCTGTCGAGATTACCGGGTTGTCTCTTGGCGCAGTCCGGAGAATCATGAGAGATAGGTCACGCGGAAATCACTGCATCGCCAAGCGGAGGGTGGCAGCCATGAAAGCCGTCGTGTACAAGGGACCGTTCACCGTGGCGGTCGAAGAGGTTGAAAAGCCCAAGATCCAGCACCCGAACGACGTGATCGTACGGATCACCTCCACCGCGATCTGCGGCTCCGACCTGCACATGTATGAGGGTCGTACCGCAGCCGAGCCCGGCATCGTCTTCGGCCACGAGAACATGGGAATCATCGAGGAAATGGGGCAGGGCATCACCTCGCTCAAGAAGGGCGACCGCGTGGTCTTGCCCTTCAATGTCGCCTGCGGGTTCTGCACCAATTGCGTCGAGGGATTCACCGGATTCTGTCAGACCGTCAATCCCGGCTTCGCGGGCGGCGCTTACGGATATGTCGCCATGGGGCCCTGGCCCGGCGGCCAGGCGGAATACCTGCGCGTTCCCCACGCCGACTTCAACTGCCTGAAGCTGCCGCCGGGAAACGAGCACGAGACCGACTTCATGCTGCTTGCCGACATCTTCCCCACCGGCTACCACGGCTGTGAACTCGCCCAGGTGCGCCCGGGCGAGAGCGTAGCCGTGTACGGCGGTGGGCCGGTCGGGCTCATGGCTGCCTACTCGGCCCTGCTGCGCGGCGCGAAGAAGGTGTTCGTCGTGGACCGGGTTCCCGAGCGGCTGGAGAAGGCCCGGGAGATCGGCGCGGTTCCGATCAACTTCGCCGAGGGCGATCCCGTGGAGCAGATCAAGGAGCAGACCGAGGGTGTGGGCACGGACAAGGGTGTGGACGCCGTCGGCTACCAGGCGACGGCGCGCGGCACTGACCGCGAGGAACCGGCGACCGTCCTGAACTCGCTCGTCGGCACGGTCCGGGCCACCGGAGCGCTCGGCGTGCCCGGTCTCTACGTCCCGGCCGACCCCGGAGGCCCTGACGAGCAGGCCAAGCACGGCATGCTCCTCGTCTCGATCGGCAAGCTCTTCGAGAAGGGCCTGCGGTTGGGGACGGGGCAGTGCAACGTGAAGCGCTACAACCGGCGCCTGCGGGACATGATCATCGAGGGCCGGGCGAAGCCGAGCTTCGTCGTCTCGCATGAACTGCCCCTGGACCAGGCGCCGACGGCGTACGACAAGTTCGACAAGCGGATCGAGGGCTACACGAAGGTGGTGCTGCACCCGTAGCGGAAGGTCCCACGGCAGCACGTATGAGCGGGGCTCCCACAACCGGCTGAGTGCCAGGTGTGCGCGGGCCCCGCCTTACCGCCGCCGATGAACCAGCGCGCCCGCGCCATTCGGGTCATGCGGCGGGCTGTCGGGAGGGCGCCCGTCCCTGTATGAAGACCTGGGCCGGCCGGTGTTCCTCGATGCTGTGCATGATCTCGAAGGTGTCGCCCATGCCGTGCAGCAGGTGAACGCCGTGGTTCACGTCGTCCACCTCGTTCCGGCCCGGACGGGGGCGTCCTGACGTGCGGTGGACGGGGTCAGTGAGGGAGTGTCACCTGGAAAGTGGTGTGCCCGGGGCTGCTGTTGACGTTGACGGTGCCGCCGTGTGCGGTGACCACGGCGTGGACGATGGCGAGGCCGAGGCCGGTGCTTCCCGTACTGCGTGAGCGGTTGTGGTCCGCACGGACGAAGCGGCCGAAGACTTCGGGCTGCAGTTCTCCGGGGATTCCCGGTCCGTTGTCGGTCACCGCCAGGCAGACGGCGGTGTCCTCGGCCGTGAGCGATACGGTCACTTCGGTGCCGTCCGGTGTGTGGGAGCGGGCATTGGCGAGGAGGTTGCCGATCGCCTGCTGGAGGCGGTGCGCGTCGCCGCTGACGGTCACGGGTTCTTCGGGGAGGTCGAGGTGCCATCGGTGGCCCGGCCCGGCGGCCCGTGCGTCGATTGTCGCGTTCAGGACCAGCAGGGTCAGATCGACCGTCTCTTGTTCGAGGGGTCGTCCCGCGTCGAGGCGGGCGAGGAGAAGCAGGTCGTCGACGAGCCGGGTCATGCGCTGCGACTCGGACTGGATGCGCTCCAGGGCGTGGCGGACCTCGGCGGGGATCGGGTCTTGGCGGCGCAGGGCGAGTTCGGCGTGGCCGCGGACGTTGGCGACCGGGGTGCGCAGTTCGTGGCTGGCGTCCGCGGCGAAATGCCGCAGCCGTTCCTCGCTCGCCTGGCGTCGGGTCAGGGCGTCCTCGACGTGGCCGAGCATGTGATTCAGTGCGGTGCTGACCTGGCCGACCTCGGTACGCGGATCGGCGTCGGGCAGTGGGCCGGGCATGGCGACCTCGCCGCTGGCGAGCGGCAGTCCGGCGACGTTGGCGGCTTGTGCGGTGACCCGCTGCAGGGGGCGCAGGGAGATCCGTACCCACACGGCGCCCGCGATGCCGGTCGCCACGAGGGCTGCGCCGAACACCACGGCCTCGACCGCTCTCAGCCGGTCCACGGTCTCTTCCACATGGTGAAGCGGCAGGCCGGTGATCAGGATGTCGCCGTCGTCGCCTTTGACTGCGTTGACACGGTAGGCGCCGAGTGCAGACAGGCGGATGTCGTGGCCGTGCCCATCAGCCGGTACGCCCGCCAGGGCATGGCGGTCGTCCGCGGTGAGCGGGATGCCGCGCTCGGCCGCGTCGGCGACCACTGCCGCCTGGGTCACAGCGCCGTTGAGCAGCCTGGCGCCGACGGTGGACTCGGCCTGCCCGCGCGTGTCGGGGCTGTTGTCGGCATCGGGTCTGGCTTCGTGTTCCAGGCTGGCGGCGAACCGGCCGCCGGACGCGGTCAACTGTTGGTCCAGGCGTTCCACCAGGAACCCTTTGAGGGCAAGTGCCGTGGTGACACCGACAGCGAGGCACGCCGCGGCGAGCAGCAGGACGAGTACGGCCGTGAGCTGGCCACGAAGGGTGTGCGGGGGCGGCCGTCTCACGAGGTCTCCGGCTTGAGGACATAACCGACACCCCGGACCGTGTGGATCATCGGGGTGCGGTTGGCGTCGATCTTCTTGCGCAGATAGCTGATGTAGAGCTCGACGATGTGGGCGCGACCGCCGAAGTCGTAGGCCCAGACCCGGTCGAGGATCTGGTCCTTGGACAGCACACGGCGCGGGTTGCGCATCAAGAACCGGAGCAGTTCGAACTCGGTCCGGGAGAGCTCGATGACCTCCCCGGCGCGCCTGACCTCCCTGGCTTCCTCATCCATCATGAGGTCGCCGACCGTCAGCCAGTTCTGGCCCGGCGCCGCGGCCATTCCTGCGCGGCGCAGCAGCCCGCGCAGGCGTGCCAGGAGTTCCTCCAGGCTGAAGGGCTTGGTGACGTAGTCGTCACCGCCCGCCGTGATGCCGGCGATCCGGTCCTCAACCGCGTCGCGTGCGGTCAAAAACAGCACACACACGCTCTGAGCCTCGCGCCGCAGTTCGCGCAGAACCTGCAGGCCGTCGATGTCGGGAAGCATCCAGTCCAGTACGACCGCATCGGGCCGGAAGTCACGCGCCGTCGTGAGCGCAGAGGCTCCGTCGGGGGCCGTACGGACCTGCCACCCCTCGCCGGTCAGCACACCCGCAAGCACTTCGGTCAGATCGGGTTCGTCGTCGACAACGAGGACCCGCACCGGTCCCCCGTCGGGGCGGCGCAGGAGGGGCTGGCTGCGGTGGTCGTCCATGGTCTGTCCAGCATCCCCCGGAGCCGCGCCCGGTGGGCTGTCGACTTTCTTTGAGTTTCCTCTGAATCCTCGCTGAGCGGGGCTCTGAGCCCGCGATTCACAAGGAACTCAGAGGTTTGGTTGTGACGCTGGCCGCCCATCGCCGGAGCGAGCCTTGCGAGGAGCCTCATGGCCACCCAGTTCACCTCCGCCACGAACGCGAGCCGCGGTATGCGCCACCGCCAACCTCGGCGAGACGTCGTGCCTCTTCTTGCCCAGCTGGCGATCTGGGCGGGGGGCGCTGCCGTGCTGGCCCTGTGGTGGAGCGACACCACTTCCGTCGTCGGGCCCGCGGGCTGGCTCACCAACGCGGGACGTATCACCGGCCTGCTCGCCGGCTACGCCTGTGCGGTCCTGCTGGCCCTGATGGCCCGCATCCCGCTCCTTGACCACAGCATCGGCAGCGACCGGCTGGCCCGCTGGCACGCCATGGGCGGCCGCTGCACCATTTCGCTTGCCCTCGCCCACACCTTGCTGATCATCTGGGGCTACTCCTTGAGCTCCCACACGAATGTGGTGAGCCAGACCTCAACCCTGGTCCTGGACTACCCGGAACTCCTCAAGGGCACCGCCGGCTTTCTGCTGTTCCTCGTCACCGGCATCCTCTCCGCCCGTGCCGCCCGCCGCAGGATGCGCTACGAGACCTGGCACTATCTGCACTTCGCCACCTACCTGGCGGTCTTCCTCACCTTCGGCCACCAGCTCGCCAACGGCGCGGACTTCGTCGGCAACGGCTCCGCACAATTCGCCTGGTACACGCTCTACATCGGCGTCGCGGCCCTGGTCGCCTGGTACCGCTTCGCCGTCCCCCTGCGCCGCGGCATGCGTCACCACCTGCGGGTCGCCGCGGTCCGTCCCGAGGCCCCCGGCGTGGTCTCGGTCCACCTCACCGGCGAACATCTGGAAGAACTCAGTGCCGAGCCGGGCCAGTTCTTCCGCTGGCGCTTCCTCGCCCCCGGACTGTGGTGGACCGCCAATCCCTACTCCCTGTCCGCCCCCGCGCATCCCCGCTTCCTGCGCATCACCGTGAAGACGGCCGGTGGACACAGCGCCGCGCTCGCACAGCTCGCCCCCGGCACCCGGGTGTGGGCCGAGGGCCCGTACGGGGCATTCACCGCCGCACGCCGCACGGCCCCCAAGGTCCTGCTGCTCGGTGGCGGCGTCGGCATCACACCCTTGCGCACGCTCTTCGAGACGATTCCGGGACAGGTGACGCTCATCTACCGCGCCAGACGCCCGGAGGACCTCGCCCTGCGCCCCGAACTCGACGCTATCGCCGCCCTCCGCCAGGCCGTCGTTCACTACGTCGTCGACGAACCGGCCCAGTACTCCTCGCCGCTCACCGCGCAGGCCCTGAGACGGCTGGTCCCGGACCTGGCCGCGCACGACGTCTACCTCTGCGGCCCGCCAGGCATGACGGAGGCCGCGATACGCGCCCTGCGCGACGCCGGCGTACCGCACCGCCGTATCCATCACGAGTCGTTCACATTCTGAAGGAGAACCGCCGTGCGCCGAGGCATGCTCATCACCGCCGCGACCAGTGCCCTGATCGTCGCGCTGCTGTCCCTCAAACCACACCAGCCTCCTGCCCTGGCCGGCGTGACACCCCGCCCAACAAGCACGTCGACCCCGAACACCACGACGAGCGCCCCGCCCGGCGCGCAATCCGGAACCGGCACGTTCACCGGCGATCCCATCTACACGCGGTACGGGACCGTGCAGGTGGCCGCCACCCTCGCGAATGGCAAGCTCACAGCCGTACGAGTGGTCCAAGCGCCCAACGAGAGCGGCCGGGACCAGGAGCTCTCCTCATACGCGCTACCGCGCCTGACCCAGGCAGCCCTGGGTGCCCAGAGCGCGCACATCGATGCCGTCTCCGGAGCCACCTACACCAGCGAGGGCTACATCCAGTCCCTGCAGAGCGCGCTGGACCAGGCCGGTGCCTGACAGTGGGCGTGGCCTGCGCCATGTCGAGCACGTGATGGGCACGGTGTTCTCCTTCGACATCCGCGACAAGGCCACCTCCGCGATCCACCGTGCCCTGGCCGAGGCCGTACGCGGACTGCACCACGTCGACGCCGTGTTCTCCACCTACCGCCCCGACAGCGTCATCAGCCGACTCGCCCGTGGCGCAACCGGCCTCCACGCCTGCCCGCCAGAGGTCCATGAGGTCCTCGCCCTGTGCGCGGGGGCAGCCCGGATCAGCGACGGCTGGTTCAGCACCACCCCGGGCGGCACCCTCGATCCCTCCGGACTGGTCAAGGGATGGGCGGTCGAAGGCGCCTCCCGACTCCTTCATGAGGCCGGTGCACTCAACACCTGCGTGAACGGCGGCGGCGACCTCCAGCTGCGCGGCGAAGCCGCCCCCGAAACCCCCTGGCGCATCGGCATCGCCCACCCCTTGCACCCCGCGGAGCTGGCCACGGTGGTGAGCGGACGCGACCTGGCCATCGCCACCTCAGGAACTGCCGAACGCGGCCCCCACATCCGCGACCCCCACAACGGCGAACCCGCCACCAGCCTCGCCTCCATCACCCTCACCGGCCCCCGGCTGACCACGACGGATGCCTACGCCACCGCGGCATTCGCCATGGGCGACGCAGCACGCACCTGGGTGGAATCGCTGGACGGATACGAGGCGCTCGCGATCACACCCGACGGGCAGGCATGGCATACCTCGGGTTTCACCAGCACGCAGTGCTGGTGAGTTGCGGACGGTGCCGGGAGACGTGGGGCGGTGAGCGCCGCAAGCATTTGACCGCCCAGGATGGTGCCGCAGCACTTGCCTGGGCCGGTGGATCAGTCGTCGGACAGCAGCGGACCGAAGGTCTGACGCCCGAGCTCCACGGCGCGCCTGGTCGATGACTCGACCGGTGACGTCCGGGTGCCGATTTGCCCATGCGGTTGCGGAGGCAGGGTCGGTGAAGAAGTTCAGTGCATCGCAGCAGACTGCGGCTGCGGGCCCTGAGCATGCGCGACGTCCGACGAATACAACTGCCGTCGCCGGCTCCCATGATGCTTGTCCGTCCTCGACGATGACGGTGACCGGCTCGCCGGTCACCGGGTCGGACGAGGAGATCATCAGGTCCTTTCCCAGCATGGCTTCGATGCCCAGTGCGTCGATGGCGCACATTGACCACACCTCGGGGCCGTCGGTGATCCGGACACGGTGCCGCGTGGGCTGGGCAGAGAACGGATACGCCGCCCTGATCCGGCCACATCCTCACCCGGCAGACCTGATGTTTCGGCTCTGCACGGTTCGCGGGGGTTGCATTCCGTACCCAGGTACAGATTTACCGTCGCAGACGAGAGAAGAGAGAGGGTCCGGCGATGACATGGGTGCCGGAGGTCTGCACACTGCCGACTGAGGAGCAGCCGCTTCGGGTGGCGGAGTTCGACGGGCTGTTCGCCGACGCGTTGCAACGCATCGAGCGCGTCGAGCCGGGGAGGCTGCGACTGGTGCTGGACGGGACGGCGGAGGAGCGCGCACGGGAGCTCGCCCAGCGTGAGAGCAGCTGCTGCTCGTTCTTCACCTTCAGCCTCGACCGTGACTCGTCCCGCCGGGCGCTGATGGACGTGGCCGTGCCGGCCGAGCACACCGCAGTGCTGGACGCGCTCGCCGTCCGTGCCGCAGCCGCGGCAGCGAAGAGGGCATCGTGACGGCCGAGGCGGGGGCCGTGATCATGTACGCGCCGCGCGGGCACTGACACGCGTCGGGACGCACAAGAGATCGGCGATGGCGCGGGCGGCGTCGCGCGCGGGGCGGCCGACGCCGATGAGGGTGGCGGAGGCAGGGCCGGTCCAGTCGCCGTAGCCGAGGAGGTGGAGCCGCGGTTCTTCCTCGGCTTGTGTGCCGATGGTGGGGATGTGGCCACGCGGCCCTCGCAGGCCGAGCGGGGCGAGGTGGGAGAGGGCGGGGCGGAAGCCGGTGCACCAGATGACCGCATCCGCCTCGGCGCTCGTGCCGTCGGCCCATTCGACTCCGGCCGGGGTGAGGCGACTGAACATCGGCTGAGCTTTGAGGAGTCCGGCGTCGCGGGCCTCGCGTACGGGCGGTACGGCGACGATGTCACCCAGCGACGCCACGCCCCCGGTGTCGGTCGAACCTTCGTCGAGAGCGCGGCGGCGTGCGGTGGCCGCGTCGAAGAGGGCACGGCCGTCGATGTCGTCGGCGAGGAAGCGGGGCGGGCGCTGGGCGACCCAGGTCAACTCCGTGTCGTACACGAGGTCGGCGGCGATCTGCGCGCCGGAGTTGCCGCCGCCCACCACGATGACGCGCTGTCCCGCAAGGTCCTGTGGTCTGCGGTATTCGATGGTGTGCAGCTGCCTGCCGCGGAACACCTCCCGGCCGGGCACGGCGGGCAGGAAGGAGCGCCACCAGGTACCGGTCGCGCTGATGACGGAACAGCCGTGCCACGTGCCCGAGTCGGTTTCCACACGCAGAAGTTGACCGTCGGGGTGCACACCCTGGACGCGTACAGGCCTATGGATCGGCAGCTCGTAACGCTGCTCGTATGTGGTGAGGTAGTCGACGGCATGGGCGGCGTCCGGATAGACCTCGCCGCTCTGTACGGGCATGGGGCGCCCCGGCAGCGAGGAGTACGCGGCTGGGGAGAACAGGTGCAGCGAGTCCCAGGAGTGCTGCCAGGCGCCGCCCGCCCCGGCCTGGGCGTCGAGGATGACGAAGTCCAGGCCGAGCCGGCGCAGGTGGTAACCGGCGGCGAGCCCTGCCTGGCCGCCGCCGATCACCACCACATCGACGCGTGACGTCATGAACTCAGCTGAGGGGCAGCGAACTTGTTGCGCCAGGCAAGGGAGACGTACACGAGCGCGACCAGGACCGGGACCTCGATGAGAGGGCCGACGACGCCGGAGAGGGCCTGGCCGGAGGTGACGCCGAAGGTGGCGATGGCGACCGCGATCGCCAGCTCGAAGTTGTTGCCCGCCGCAGTGAAGGCGAGCGTCGCGGTGCGGTCATAGTTGAGGCCGATGGCCTTGCCGAGGGCGAAGGTGCCGAACCACATGAGGGCGAAGTAGACGAGCAGCGGCAGCGCGATCCGGGCAACGTCCAGCGGCTGCGAAGTGATCGTCTTCCCCTGCAGGGCGAAGAGGATGACGATCGTGAACAGCAGACCGTACAGCGCCCAGGGACCGATCTTGGGCAGGAAGTTGGACTCGTACGACTCCCGGCCCAGCTTCTTCTCGCCGATATGGCGGGTGAGGAACCCGGCCAGCAGCGGGACGCCGAGGAAGATGACGACGTTCAGCGCGATCTTCCACATGGAGATGTCGAGCTGCTGGCCGTCACCCAGGCCCAGCCAGCCGGGCAGCAGGTCGAGGTAGAACCAGCCGAGCAGGCCGAAGGCGATGACCTGGAACACAGAGTTCAGCGCCACCAGTACGGCTGCGGCTTCGCGGTCGCCGCACGCCAGGTCGTTCCAGATGATGACCATCGCGATGCAGCGGGCGAGACCGACGATGATGAGGCCGGTGCGGTACTCGGGGAGGTCCGGCAGGAAGATCCAGGCCAGCGCGAACATGATCGCCGGGCCGACGATCCAGTTGATGACCAGCGACGACACCATGAGCTTCTTGTCGCCGGTGACGGCGTCGAGCCTGTCGTAGCGGACCTTGGCCAGGACCGGGTACATCATGATGAGCAGGCCGACCGCGATCGGCAGCGAGATGCCGCCGATCTCGACCTTGGCGAGGGCGTCATTCAGGCCGGGGATCAGGCGGCCGAGGCCCAGTCCCAGTGCCATGGCGAGCAGGATCCACACGGCCAGGAAGCGGTCGAGTGTGGAGAGCTTTGCGACGACCGAGTCTCCACCGGGCTCTACGCGTGGGGTGGTGGTCGGTTCAGTGCTGGTCACGGACAGGCCCTCTTCGTGTCGGCGGCTTGGGTGGCACGGGCGGCCGTGGCGAGGTCGGTGAAGGAAGCCGCCACGGCTTCGATGACGTCCGGTCGGAGCTTGTAGTACGTGAAGCGTCCGCACGGCTCCGTTTCCACCACCCCGGCCTCGCGCAACACGCGCAGGTGGTTGGAGAGGTTGGTCTGCTTGGCACCGGTCTCCTCGACCAGATGCGAGGTGCAGAGCGTCTCGTGGGCGAGCAGGGTCACGATCTGAAGCCTGAGCGGATCGGCCAGAACCCGGATCAGGTCAGTGTCGACTGACGTCATCATGGGCTGATACTGTCACATCAGTGGCTGCTGACGCCACCGGGTGCTGATGTCACCTGTGCCTGATTCCGTCGCGAGACAAGAGAGTCCTCCTGATGTCCGACAAGCCCTCTGTGCTGTTCGTCTGTGTCCACAACGCCGGCCGCTCCCAGATGGCCGCCGCCTGGCTCAGCCACTTGGCCGGAGACCGCGTCGAGGTCCGCTCCGCCGGCTCCGCTCCCGCAGACCAGGTCAACCCGGCGGCGGTCGAGGCGATGCGCGAGGTCGGCATCGACATCACGGCCGAGACCCCGAAGATCCTTAACATCGACGCGGTCAAGGCGTCGGACGTGTGCATCACCATGGGCTGCGGCGACACCTGCCCGGTCTTCCCGGGCAAGCGGTACCTGGACTGGACGCTGGAGGACCCGGCCGGTCAGGGCGTCGAGGCCGTACGACCCATCCGTGACGAGATCAAGAAGCTCGTCGAGGGCCTGATCGAGGAGATCGCACCGGAGAAGACCGCATGAGCGAGATCCGGAACGTCATCGCCGTTGGTTCGGGTCCCGCCGGATATACCGCCGCTCTCTACACGGCTCGCGCAGACCTCAAGCCGCTGGTCTTCGGTGGTGGGATCTTCGTCGGTGGCTCGCTCACCACGACCACCGAGGTCGAGAACTTCCCCGGCTTCCCAGACGGCGTCCAAGGTCCCCAGCTTATGGAGGACATGCGCGCCCAGGCCGAACGCTTCGGCGCCGAGATGATCGACGACGACATCGCAACGAGGTCTCCGGTGGCTTGGTTCTTCTTGGTCGATGAACCCTCTAGGCCCGGGCGTAGCTCCCGCGAAAAATCAACGGTTAGCCGCGTGGTGCAGGCCCACAGCAGTCTTGTCGGTACCCGGCCCGCCCTGTACGCACAGCGAGCGCTGCCGGTTCGGCGCGGACATCGCCCGCTGCGTAGCCCGGATGCCGTCGACGAGTAGCCGACGACGCCCGATCGCCACCTGGACCAGTACTGTCAGTCGTTGCTGAACGCTGGGGGAGCCTAGCTCGGCCTCGGGGAACATCGGTACAGCCGTTGGCGCTGAGAACGATCATGGTCAGCTAGCACACCGGTTGAGGGCTCCGCCGGGGTTCGCGGAAAGATCGCCGGGCGGGTAGCGGCGCTGGCTACGGTCCCCTCGTGCCGGTGGAGTTTCTGACTGATGAGCAGGCCGTTATCTGGACCTTTCAGGGCCGTAGGGTGTACCGGCCTGGGAATTCGCCTGGCATGCAGTGTTAGCCAGGGAGACCGGCAGGGGCGTTTACTCAGTCCGGGCAGGCTTCCTTATGCTGTCCGCACGCTGGTTGAGGGTTCGTTCACGATGTG
Source organism: Streptomyces sp. NPDC000880 (assembly GCF_053599675.1). Taxonomy (NCBI): domain Bacteria; kingdom Bacillati; phylum Actinomycetota; class Actinomycetes; order Kitasatosporales; family Streptomycetaceae; genus Streptomyces; species Streptomyces sp. NPDC000880. Next base: position 26,771 of record NZ_JBSFMS010000025.1, read on the forward strand.
TCGAATCGGCTGGGGAGCTGATACTGATTGCGCCGGCAGAGGGAAGCCGAGGCGGTGCCCCGCCCTGGCCAACTGCCACGATGTCGACGTCAGCACAACCAGGCGCCCCTTCCATCACGCGTACGGATGGTCGGGAAGGTCGGTGCTACGGATCTTGGCGACCGCCGGCTGCGAGAGCGGCTCGACGACAGCCACGTCGTGCCCCTCAGCGTTCCTCAGTAAAAAGGGATGCCCGAGATAGGTGGTCATCACCAAATCCGTGCCGGGCTGGATAGTCCCGTAGTCTCGCAACTCGCCACCCCAGTCGACCCAGTTCAATTTCAGCGGGACCTCGGTTTCATTGATGAAACGGACTACGGTCTGCCGTGTTCCGTATTGCGAGCGTAGCCGCCGCAAATCCACATCACGTGTAAGGGTGATGTTCGGAATAGAGGCTGAGGTGGCTGGCACCAGATACCTCACAGCCGTCGTGAAGCCCGCCTGTGCCAGTATGCCGAGGCTCAGCAGGCAGAGATCCATCAAGCTCGCATCAAGAACTATTCCAGCTGCAGAGGCAAGGGCAATGACAACAATCAGGACAATCACTGGGCCCGCGCGAACGGCAGTGCTCCACCTGTGAGCCTCGCGTCGCTCACTTTCCCCGGCTGACTCCCTGAATTTCGATATGTAGCCATCGGCCTTGGGGATCAGCAGAGAATTAACGAATCCGGCAAACGCGATGATTCCCCATAATGATGCGAGTACAGATTCCATTTGATCTCCTGTCAGAGATTGTTGGGGACTGGCTCCGGTCTCATCCGATGGGCCGACGGTCGGCGCACTCGTACGTGGTTGCGTCTGGATTGAGCATGTTGCCCCTTGCTGTCGTCCAGAAGCGAGCCGCGGCTTCGAGGCAATGCTGCCCGCCCACGCGCACTGGGCTACTCATTTAGCCGGGATGCCTCGGCGGAGGTCGCGGAACTGGCCGAGGGCGACGGCGAGTTCGTTGCGGAGCCGTTCGTTCTCCTCGTTCAGTTTCCGGTTGGCGTCCCGTAGCGCTCGGACGACCGTCTCGTGTGACTTGGTAGTGATCCGCTGGTGGTTAGGCAGGGCCGGTCGCCCCGTGGCGGGCTGATTATTGGCGAGGTCACGCAACCGGGCCAGCAGCGGGGCTTGGGCGTCGTCATAGAGGAAGGTTCGGGAGACCCCGGCCCGCGTGGCGACGCCGGCGACGGTCACCGCGCCGCCGTCGTGTTCCAGCGCTTGCAGGACGCCTTGGACGCGCTCGATGCAGTCCAGGCGGCGTTGTTGTGCGGCTTCGGCCAGGTGGGACGAGTTGTCAGCCCGCATCTGCTTCCTCCTTCGTCTCGCCTCGGCCGCCGGGGACGCCGTCCGACGCCGGGGAAAGCCCGTCGTTCTCCTGGTCGGTGATGCGTGCGATGACGTGCTCGACCGCGGCGGCCAGACGGGAGTTGACGTCGGCCGCGCGGGCACGGTCGGCGGCCGCGGCGTCGGCTTGCAGCTCGCGGGTGCGGGCCAGGGTGTCGCGGTGGATGGACAGGAACTGCCGGTCGCTTTGGAAGTCTTCGCAGAAGTAGCAGCCGTCGGCCGCCGTCTTGGGGCATGGACGTGAGATGTGCCGTCCGCACCAGCCGCCGGCGACGGCGTGGAGGCGGCGACCGATCTTCTCGGCGAGCCACTCGACGCCGGACAGGTCGCTGTCGCGGTGGATCTTGACGGCCTCGCCCTTGAGGTTGAAGCGGACCTCGTACTTCTCCTCGTACTCGCGGCGAAGCGTGTCGTCCGCGATGCGCGAGTAGTGCTCCTGCATCTGCCAGGAGGTGTGGCCGAGGACCTCGCGGATCGTGCGTCCGGACACGCCCGCATTCGCCATTCTGGTGCCCAGCGTGTGTCGGAACTGATGCCAGCTGACGGCGGCGGCATCGCCGTTGGAGTCGATGAGGCGGATCCGCTTCAGCCAGGCGTCGAATCGGGTGTCGACGGTGCCGTAGGGCATCGGATATTTTCCGTCCGGGTTCCCGCTGACCTTGGGGAACAGCCACTGGCAGGTCCGGCCGAACCGTTCCCGGACCCGGCCGTGCTGTTCGCGGATCGCGTCCACCACCACGCGGGAGGCGGGGATGGCCCGGTAGCTCTTGTCCTTGCTCTTGTAGTGGACCAGGGCCCAGCGGCCGGACGGGGTCTTCTTCAAGCAGTCGGTCTTCAGGGTGAGTGCTTCGCTGATGCGCAGGCCCTCGTCGCGGCAGATCAGCACCAGCGTGCGTGTCTCGGCATCCAGCAGGGCCAGATTCTCCTCGGACTCGATCTGCTCCATCAGGTGCTCGTCGATGAAGTTGGCCTTCAGCCCGCGCGGCCGCGGGTATTCGTCCCGATGGATCCGGGCATCAGCGGGCAGCACGGGCTGCCAGTCGTAGCGGCGCCACGTTTCGAGCAGGGTGGAGACCGTCGACAACAGGCGGCTGCGGCTGCCCGGGGTCACGGGTAGGCCGAAGTACGGCCCCTTCTGTTCCACCATCCTGCGGCCGACCCAGCCGATGAAGGTCTCCAGCAGCGGCCGGTCCAGGACTGCCGGTTCGTTCTGCCGGTCGGGGCGGGTCTCCGCGATGAACCGGGAGAACAGGACGAAGTCGTTGAGGTTGCGTGCGGCTGTCCGTAGTTCCGTGCGCGCGAGCCGCAGCCTCAGGTAGCGTTTCGTCGTCTGCCGCAACCAGGGCTGGGTGATGCCGGTGAAGTCCAGTGGGGCGACGCGCTGCCGTTCCTCGATGCTGTAGCCGAGCCGGTCCGGGCGCCAGACGTCCCGGTCCCACTCCTCCGCAGGCCCTTCGAGGTCGCCGAGGGCCTCCAGCAAGTCCGTGAAGAGCTGGGGGACAGTGGTGTAGTTCAGCGACAGGTGACGCCAGTGGTGAGCGGGGCGGTCTCGCACCGACGCGACGCCCTCGGCGATGACGGTGTTGACCGCGCGGACCCAGGAGCTGGGGACCACCTTGGATCGCCGCTCGTCGGTGCGGAGCTGGAGCAGGTACTGGAACTCCAGCGCCAACAGCGGTGGCAGGCCCGTGACAGAGAAGCTCGGGACGTTGCGGAGCTTCAACTCGGTGGGCAGGTCGGCCAGCGGAGGCCGCCCAATCTTCGTCCAGCGGTAGTGGTGCCCGTCGCAAAGGTCGCTGCGGCTGGTCTCGTAGCCGCAGTCGGGGAAGCCGCACCGCCTGGTAGCCGGGCGGGAGAGGACCGGCGCCACGGCGGCGTACTGCCGGACGCTGATGCGCTGTCCCCGCGAGTGCAGGCCGTTCAAGTCGGCCAGGTGCGGGTCACACAGGCACGAGAGTCCGCCGGAATACCGGCATCCGCTGACCAGCACGGTGCCACGTCCAGACTCAGCCCGGCCGGCCAGTTCGCCGGATCCGCCATCCACGCCTCCCGCTCGGGTCGACCGGCCTTCCGCCAGGCCGCATCGTGCGCGGCGCACAACCCGTGCGAGGCGTTCTTCCTCAAGCACGAGGTGATCAGACACGGGGTCGGGGCCAGGAAATGCCCGGTGGGTGGCACGAAGCGCTCGACTCGGAACTCCGGCCGCACCACGCCAAGCAGGGCCGCAGCCCGCGGATCCCCAGAGAACGGGACAACGGTGGCCAAGCGGCCGTCGGCGCTCACCACGAGCCCCTGAAACCGACGCGGTCCAGCTCGCCGGCCAGGTCGTCCGTGTCCAGGTGGCCGTAAGTATCCGCCGTGGTGTGGACCGAGTGGTGCGTGAGCAGCTCACACGCCACTTCCAGCCGCACGCCCGCCCGCAGAAGCGCTGTCGCATGAGTGTGCCGGAACAGATGTGGATGGAAGTCGACACCTGCGCGCCGTCGAAGCCGCTTGACCAGGCTCATCGCCGCCCAGTACCCCATCGGCGTGCCGACGGTGCCGTTCCACAGGTTCACGAACACGTAGTCGCAGTCCAACTCGCCGTACTCGGCGAACAGGTAGTCCGTGTAGAGGTCGAGCAGCGTCTGCCGGACGGGGATCTCCTTCGGGTCGTGGCTCTTGCTGCGGGCGCGGTTGGCGTTGTCCTCCCGGGGCCGTAGCGTCAGCGTCCGCCGGTCCGTGTTGATGTCCTCGTGCCGCAGGCCCAGAGCCTGCCCGATCCGGCAGCCCGTCTCGAACATCAACGCCATCAGCAGCCGGTCCCTCAACCGCTCACACGCGTCGAGGATTCGCTGCACCTCGGCATCCGTCAGCGTCGCCGGCCGTCGCTTGACCTGCTTCAGCCGTACCGGCCGACGGGTGACCTGCCGTTCCGCGATGCCGGCAAGGAACCCGCCGTGGTCGCCGACCGAGGCCGCTCGGCGGTGCGTCAGCTGGGCTCCCATACCGACACCGCGGCGCGCGAGAAACTCGTAGAGCATGTAGACGCTGTTCAGCGCGCGGTTCACCGTGGACGGTTCCCGGGTGGGCCCATCGGCGTCCGCTGATCGCAGCCGTCCCGGCTGGACCGGGCGCCGCAGCCACCCGGCGAACTGGTCGACATGCTCCGGGGAGGCGGCCAGCAGGTCGACGTCCAAGAGCTGGAGGAAGAGGAGCCACGCCTTCAGGTCGAAGGCACGGGCCCGGAGAGTGTTCGGCGAATGCTCCCGGTCCGTGCACAGAGCAAGGTAGTCGTCCACCATCTCAACAACCCGGCCCTCGCCATCCACGACGGTGTACGTCTCATGGCGCATCCCGGTCCCCCCGACCCGTCGCACGTACATCCCCGGCCCTCCCTGCCCATTGGGTTCCACGAATGGAGCAACGACCGTCACGGACAGCGGTCACGATGGTGTGTCAGGCACAGGCGCAGACACACCCTCGGGCGCCACGTGCCGTACGTCGATGACACCTCAAGACCGGGTACAGGTAAAGGCACCGCGTGCCGCCGTGATGACCGCCGCGGCCACCGTGGTGACCCTGGTGCCCGAGGACGAGAACACGGCCGACATCGCGATGCGGGCCGCGCTGGCGACCCGGTACGCCACGGTGCGCCCGTTCCTTGCGCTGCTCGGAGAGTCGAAGGCGTTGGACGCGGCGAGCGCCGGGAAGCGGGTCCTGGCCGGGGTGCGGGGTCTTCCGGCGCTGGCGCGGCGGAAGGTGGGGGTGAAGCCGCTGCTGCCGCGCGAGGTGGACGACAAGTTGGTGCCGCCGGCCCGGCGCAAGGCGGTGTACGCCAACCCCGACCTGCCGCAGGGCGCGGTGGACCGGGACGCATACGTGGTGTGCGTGCTGGAGCAGCTGCACCGGGCCCTGAACAACCGCGATGTGTTCGCCTCGCCCTCGCACCGCTGGTCCAACCCGCGCGCCCGTCTGCTGGACGGGCCCGACTGGGAGGCGGTCGAGGAGGACGTGCTGGCCGGGTTGAGCCTGGACATGCCCGTCGCCGAGCACCTGGCGGAGCTGGTGCGCGGCCTGGATGCCGGGTGGAAGCAGCTCGCCGAACGGCTGGAGGAGGCGGGGCCGGCGGCGAAGGTCTCCATCGAGGTGCAGGACGACGGGCGGGTGAAGCTGAACGTCGACAAGCTCGGCGCGCTCGGCGAGCCGAAGTCCCTGACCTGGCTGCGCAAACGGGTCGGGAAGATGCTCCCGAAGATCGACCTGCCGGACCTGAACGCCTGGACCGGGTTCCTCGACGCCTTCGTGCACCTCGGGGACGGCACCACCCGGATGAAGGACCTGCCCACCTCCATGGTCGCGCTGCTGGTCTCCGAGGCGTGCAACATCGGCCTGGCCCCGGTGGTCAACCCCGGCTACGAGGCGTTGACCCGGGCCCGGCTCGTGCACGTCGATCAGTACTACCTGCGGGCCGACACCATCGCCGCGGCGAACGCCGCGCTGATCGCGGCCCAGGCCGAGATCCCGATCGTGCAGTTCTGGGGCGACGGGCTGCTCGCCTCCGTGGACGGCCTGCGGTTCGTCGTCCCCGTCCGGACCGTGAACGCGGCACCGTCGCCGAAGTACTTCGGCTTCAAGCGGGGCATCACCTGGCTCAACGCGGTCAACGACCAGGTCGCGGGCATCGGGCAGATGGTCGTGCCCGGCACCCCGCGCGACTCGCTGCACATCCTGGACGCCCTGCTGAACCTGGACGGCGGGGTGAAGCCGGAGATGGTGGCGACCGACAACGCGTCGTACTCCGACATGGTGTTCGGTCTGTTCAAGATCCTCGGCTACAACTTCAGTCCGCGGTTCCGCGACCTGGACGACCAGCGGTTCTGGCGGGCCACGATGCCCGGCGTCGAGACGGGCACATACGGCGTGGTGGAGGACCTGGCCCGCAACCGGGTCAACCTGAACAAGGTGATCACGCACTGGCCGGACATGCTGAAGGTCGCCGGTTCCCTGGTCACCAACCAGGTCCGCGCCTACGACCTGCTGCGCATGTTCGGGCGCGAGGGGCGCCCGACCCCACTGGGGGCGGCGTTCGCGGAGTACGGGCGGATCGCGAAGACCGAGCACCTGCTGCGCGTGGTGGACCCTGTCGACGACACCTACCGCCGGCAGATGAACCGCCAGCTCACCGTGCAGGAATCCCGCCACAAGCAGGCCCGGGACGTGTGCCACGGCAAGCGCGGCACCATCCACCAGGCGTACCGGGACGGGATGGAGGACCTGTTGACCGAACTACTGGGGAGTGAGCCGACGAGGCCCCGCAGGTCGACGCACGGTGACGAGAACGGTCCTCAGCCCGGCCAGGCTGCTGCCGAGGCCGCCCCGCATCGGCGTCCTGATGTGCTGTCATCACGAGTCGTAGAGACCACGGTGACTCACGGAGGATCAGGTGCAGGAGAGTGCAGAGTTACGGGACGTCACGGTCCTTGCGGTGCCAAGGGTCGGCCGGGTCGAGGAGACCGGCAACCCAACCCTTCCGTACCGATTGCTCGACGCGGACGGGGCCGAAGTAGCGGCAGTCAGCGAGTTCCTGCGCGACATGCTCGCCAACGACGACAGCCCGGCCTCTCTCCGCTCGTACGCGTACGAGCTGCTGGCCTGGTTCCGGTTCCTGTGGGCCATCGAGGTGGCGTGGGACCGGGCGGGCCGGGCGGAGGCCCGGGACTTCGCGCTGTGGCTCAAGACGGTCAAGAAGCCACCACGGCCCCGTCGCCCGGACGCTCCGCCGCCCGGGTCGATCAACCCGGTGACCGGCAAACGGTACGTAGGTGAGAACTACGCGCCCCGCACGCGGCGGCACGCACGGGCGGTTGTCCGTAGCTTCTACGAGTACCACCGCGACATGCACGGCCGGCCGCTGCTGAATCCGTTCCCGAAGGCCAAGCGGGCTGAGGACGAGCACCTCAACGCTCACCACAACCCCATGCACGCCTTCAAACACCCCGCCCGGCGGGCCCCCTACCAGCCGAAGGAGCCCCGGCGATCCCCGCGCGGCATCCCCGACCAGGCGTTCAACGAGTTGTTCGCAGCCCTGCCCTCGCATCGCGACCGCGCCCTGGTCGCCTTCTACATCTCCGCCGGTCCGCGAGCCTCGGAATTGCTCGGCGTGACCCGCGACCGAGTCAGCCCCGGAGACCAGACGATCGGCGTCATCCGCAAGGGCTCCCAGGCTCTGCAGTGGATCCCGGCTTCCAGCGACGCATTCGTATGGCTGCGTCTCTACCAGCAGCAGATCCGCCCGGAGGCCCTCGACGGGCCAGAGGAACCGCTGTGGTGGACCCTGCGGCGCCCGCTCCGGCCGCTGAGCTACGACGCCGCGCGCATGGTGTTCACCCGGGCCAACGACACCTTGGGCGCGAACTGGACGCTCCACGACCTGCGGCACAGTGCGGCGAAACGCATGATCCGCGACCCCAAGCTGTCACTCACCGACGTCCAATGGGTCCTTGGCCATCTCCACATCAGCACCACCGAGCAGTACCTCGAACCTGCCGAGGATGAAGTCGTCGCGCACGTGCTGGCCCACCACGCCCGACGGGCCGCCGAGCCGGTCAAGCCGGTGATGCCTGCCCCGGGCTACCGATCCGAGGTCCTCCAGACACTGCTCGTTCCGCCGCCCTCGGTGGAGGCCCGGCATGACCGTCGAGACAGTAGCCGTCCGGTCCACCGCCTCCATCCGTCACGCTCCTTTGCCGGCGGGGCAGGAGCCGCGCGAGGTGCCGACGACCTGGTGGCAGACGCAGGAGACGCGTGAGCAGGTGCTGGAACGCACGCTCGCCCTGCCCTTCACCGCGGACACGGACACCAACCAGCGCACACGCCGACGGGGTCTGGTGAAGCTGCTCGACTGGCTGGAGGACCAGCCCGGCCGCACCTGGCAGGAGCGCTGGCTGGCCAGCGGGGCCGAGGAAGCCGGCCGGGAATGGACTCGTCTGCCGATGCAGTGGCTGACCGAACGTCATCGGGAGCGCAAGTACGACCGCGCAGATCTGTCCTGCGGCATGATCCCGCTGCTGGGCGGACAGGTCGTACGCCCCGCCTACCCGTGGCTGCTGCGACAGCGTCCTGCCCAGCTGCTGGCGCACATCCGCAGCGTCACCGATCCTGACGGGTTCGCGGCGCTCAAGGACCAGTACGCGGCCACCGGCCACTCGGGGTCCAACGACTGCAACAACGCGCTCAATCGCGTCACCTGGATCGTCGCCAGCAAGGGCGGGACCGTCCAGGACATCACCATCGGCGACTGCGTCGAGCTCCAGCACGCCATCGGCGAACACCAGACCAACGGCTACCACGGCAAGCACCTCTTCTACGGCCTCCTCGCGGCACTCGGCGTATTCGGACCCGACGCCCCCGCACGGCTCAAGACAGTGATGCTGCCGGGGCAGCTGACGCCGGCGGCCCTGGTCGACCGGCACGGCATCGCCTGCACCGCGATACGCGACCTGTTGGTGGACTACCTCACCGAGCGCGCGGTCGACATCGACTACACCACGCTGGAGGACATGGCCCGCGCGCTGGCCGGACTGTTTTGGCGAGACCTGGAGAAGCACCACCCGGGCATCGATTCGCTCCGGCTGGACGCCGATACCATCACCGCCTGGCGGGAACGGGTCCGGATGGTCCGCGACCGGCACGGCATTGCCCTTCGCCCGCGGGTCAACGTGCACACCGTGTTCACGTGGGTCAGGGCGTTCTACCAGGACCTCGCCCGCTGGGCCGCCGATGAGCCGACGCGCTGGGGCCTATGGGTGGCGCCGTGTCCTATCCGCGACAGCGACACCGATCACGGAAAGGTCCGGCTCCGACGCAAGGCAGCCATGGACCAGCGCACCCGCACTCTGCTGCCAGCCCTTCCCGCCCTGGTCAGAGCTGTCGAACGTCAGCTCAAGGACGCCCAAGCGTGTCTCGCCGCGGGGCGAGAGACTCCAGCCGGGGCCACCTTCATCACTCAGGCCGGCGAGACTCTCCTCCGCCGAGCCGGGGTATCAACCCGCGTCTATGCGGACGACCCGGCGGCCGGGCGGCGGCGGGACCTGACCATGGAAGAGGAGCGCGCGTTCTGGGCCTGGGCCATCGTCGAGGTCCTCCGCCACACCGGCATGCGCATCGAGGAGGCGCTGGAGCTCACCCACCACAGCTTCGTCGCCTACCAGCTCCCCACCACCGGCGAGATCGTGCCCATGTTGCAGGTCGCCCCCTCCAAGCTCGACCAGGAACGACTGCTGCTGGTCTCCCCAGAACTCGGCGAGGTGCTGACGGCGATCATTCACCGCGTCCGGCGCGGGCAGGCAGCCATGCCCCTGGTCTCCGCCTACGACACTCTGGAACGACTGTCGAGTGCACCGATGCCCTTCCTCTTCCAGCGCCGCTACGGCCCTGAGAACCGAGCCATCCCGCGCAACTACATCTACACCTGCCTGGGCGACGCCCTCGTCTCCAGCGGGCTGACCGGGCCTGGCGACATGCCGCTGCGATACACACCGCACGACTTTCGAAGAATCTTCGTAACCGACGCCCTCCGCACCGGTCTGCCTCCCCACATCGCCGCCCGCATCTGCGGTCACCGGACGGTCGACACGACTCTCGGATACGCCGCGATCTACCCCGAGGACGTCATCAACCACCACCGGGCCTTCATCGCCCGACGCCGGTCGCTGCGGCCCGGCGAGGAGTACCGCGAGCCCACGGCCCAAGAATGGCAGGACTTCCTGGCCCACTTCGAACTGCGGAAGGTCGCCCTCGGCACCTGCGCACGCGACTTCGGCACCCCCTGCATCCACGAACACGCGTGCATCCGCTGCCCCGTCCTGCGGCCCGATCCTGAGCAGATGCCCAGACTGGAGGAGATCCGCGCCAACCTGATTGACCGCCTCCAAGAGGCCAAGGAACAGGGCTGGCTCGGCGAAGTCGCCGCGATCGAAGCCAGCCTTGCCGCCGCCGAACTGAAGCTCACCGCAATGCGCGACATGTCCGCCCGCCACGCGACCGTGCACCTTGGGATGCCCGACTTCCGCACCAGCGCCGGCCGACTCCCCCCGAACTCCGGCAGTGACTGACGACCATCGCACCACCGGCCGCCTCGCACAGGATCACGCAGTGGATTCAGCTGTGAGGCGGCAAAACCTCGATGACCGTGGCCGTGCCGGCAACAGGCCGGGCCTCGTGCATCGTGATCACGTCACCGCACTTCAGATGCCTCCACTGCTCGGGGCTCAGAGGGGCCAGCCGAACGTCGGCGGTCTCTCCCGGGCCGAGCTCCTCCGCGAACTCCACCCACACCCGTGCGACGCTCAGCTCTCGTTCTCCATCGGTGGTGCGGTTGCCGATGTCCCACATCGGTCTGAGTCGGCCGTCCCCGGCAAAGGCACTCCGGCGTCCGCCCTTCTTTGCCTCTGGGAGACTCAGTGTCGCCCTGACCGTGCCGTGCCGGACTTCCCAGCCCCGCCACTCACACCAGCGGCGGCTGCGGTCGAGCATCATCTGCCGGGCGGCCTCGGCGAGAAGCTCCCAGAAGTCCAGGGAGATCGGATGGACATCTCCGAACTCGGTGAGAAGGCCGAGCACCATCTCCCACTCCTGGCGCCTGATGTCCTCGCGAACATCCCCGACCGTCACGCCGTTCTCTGTCATTGCGTCCTCGGGCAACAGGTCAACGGCTTGCCGAAGGAGTGTGAACGCGTCATCCATGAGCCGGATTCTCCCCGGCCTTGGGCACCTTGTCACAGCCGAGCACCAGGACCCACCGGCGCGACACGCCCGGATGCTCCTGGGTGCGAAGATTTCCGCCCACTACTTTCGGCAACTCGGCTGCGGTCCGGCCCACCAGGCTGTCAGCTGGGCTAGTTCGGATAAGACCAGCTCGGCGCGCTCGGCCTGGTCCTCAACGCCATCGTGCTCTGGACAACCCGCTACATCGACGCCGCCGTCGCCCAGCTGAAAGCCGAGGGCCACGAGATACGGGACGAGGACATCGCCCGGCTCTCCCCGCTCAAGCACCGCAACCTGAACCTGCTCGGCCGCTACAGCTTCACGGCCTCGACCCCGGCCGCCGGCGCCCTGCGCCCGCTGCGCGACCCGGAGGCGTCGGAGCTGGACGAAGACGACGACGGCGGGCAGGAGTGAGTATCAGGAGCCGATCGGATCAATCCGTGACGGGCAGGCACTCGGCGAGCAGAGCGACGACGTCACGCCAGGCTCGCTGTGCGTGCCGTGGGTGGTAGCCGACGCCGGGACGCACGGTGTGGTCGACCGGTGGATGGTGGAAGGCGTGAAGGGCTCCCCCGTAAACCACGAGGCGCCAGTCGACGCCCGCAGCCTCCATCTCTGCGGTGAACGCGTCCCGTTGGGCGGGCGGCATGATCGGGTCTTCCGACCCGACCCCGGCCCATACCGGGCAGCGAATGCGCGCCGCCTCGCCCGGTCGGCCCGTGGTAGGTGCGTTGACTGTCCCGATCGCGCGCAGGTTGACGCCATCGCGCCCGAGTTCCAGCGCGATGGCGCCCCCGGTGCCGTAGCCGACGGCGGCTATCCGATCGGGGTCGGTCCGCGGTTCGGTGCGCAACACGTCGAGCGCCGCATGGCCGATGCCTCGCATCCGGTCGGGGTCGGCGAGCAGCGGCATGCAACGGGCCAGCATCTCCTCGGGGTCCCCCAAATAGCGCCCACCGTGAAGGTCGAAGGCCAGCACTACATATCCCAGCTCGGCGAGAGCATCGGCCCTGCGGCGCTCGACGTCGCTGAGCCCCGTGCCCTCTGGTCCGAGCAGCACCGCGGGCCGGCGGTCGACACCGGCCGGGAGCGCGAGGTGCCCGATCATCGTTAAACCGTCGGCCGGATACTCGACTGTACGCGTCGTAATCGTTGTCATGAGTCCGGACGGTAATGACCGTTGCGCCCGCTCGGGGTGGTGTTCACCGATGGCAGACAGCAGTCTGTCCCGACTACAACACCCGGACGCGTCGCCCTCCTGTCGGCAAACGATCGTTTAAAGACAGGGCGGCCGGACGTCCAATGGACCCGTGGATTTCCGGGATCGGTAGGGCCCGAATCCAATCAGATCCGATGGTGATTGCTGACAGGGTTTGACGACAAGTAAGGTCCAATCCTCCGCGTGAAAGGGCACTCCGGGTGGCGAACCTCGTCTACAAGCGGGTCTCGACCGACCAGCAGTCCACCGCCCGCCAGGACCTCGTCCTGGACGAGGCCGGGATCGAGGACCCGGTCGTCTTCGAGGAAGACCCCGGCACCTCCAGCCGCCTCCATCCGCTCCAACGCCCGAAGTTCCGCGAACTGCTCACCTACGCGCGGCCCGGCGACACCGTGCACATCTCCGAGATGTTCCGCCTCGTACGCGGCAATCAGCACATCCTCGACGTGCTCGACGTCCTCCACCGCGACCGCCTGGCCCTGCGCATCCACGACGGAGCGTTCTCCGCGATGGACCTCACCGCCCGCCACCCGCGCACAGGCGAGTTGCTGTCCACCGTGAAGTTCATGGTGCAGACCCTCGCGGCCGCCGGCGAACTCCAGCGCGACCTCCAGCGCGAGCTGACCTACGACGGACTGCGCGCCGCCGAGGCCAAGGGCAGCAAGGGCGGCCGCCGCCCCGCCGTGGCGGCCGAAACAACCGGCGCCGTGCGCACCGCGTATCTGGAAGGCCGCTCCATCGCCGCCCTCGCCCGCGACCACGGCGTCAGCCGCGGCGCCATCCGCACGGCTGTCGCCGACCTCCTGCCCGAGCACACGGCCGCCGACCCGGACGCCCCCGCCCCAGAACTACCGGTCACCCTCGACATGCCGGGCGGTCGCCGACTTCCTCCGTACCGTCGACCTGGAGCCCGCAGAGCGGGCCGCGCTCGACCAAGGGACAACCGTTCGGCGCGGCCAGGGCTACACCCTGCGCGTCACCGCCGTCCCGGCCGTGCACCGTCACTTCCTCGCCCGCTGCCAGCCGCTCGACGGCGGCCAGGGTGTCCCGGCTGTTCCGGCCCAGCGCAAGGCCCGCCGCGAGTACGAGAACCGCGTCAGCACACTCGCGCCGATCGGGCCATGATCAATCTCAGCGCCAACCGCTGCACCGATGTTCCCCGAGGCCGTAGCTCCGCCGGGCGTCCTTGACGAACACGATCCCGTCGTTGCTGGCCAGGTGCGCCGGGTCCAGCGGGGAGTAGCCATACCAGGGGGACACGCGGGGGGCGGGCGTCGCGTCGGCGAGCGCGGCGGCCAGTCGGCGGGCGTCGACGATGTAACGCTGCTGCGGGAGCGCGTACAGCAGCCCCTCGACGGTGTCCGGGGGCGGGGCGTCCACCCCCTGGTGGCGGATCGTGCCGAGGGCCGTGGCCAGGAAGGCGTACCCCTCGCCCATGTGGGCGCTGACGATCGCGCCGGCGCTCCACCATTCCAGCGGCAGGTCGCCCATCCGCATCGTGCTCTTGTTCCGCTGGAGGTGGCCGTTGTGGGCGTTCACCAGCGTCGGGTTCCGTTCGGCGATGGCGAGCAGGTTGGCGGCCATCATCGAGTCCCGCAGGGCCAGCAGCCGCGCCATGCGGCTCGGTGACGTGTCGGCCATCCAGAAGTGGTAGCGCAGCAGCCCGGTGGCGGTGCGCCCGTACAGGCGTGCCCGGTGCCAGTCGTCCGGTGAGGACGCCGCGATCAGCTGTGGCGTCTGCGCGTCGAGCAGGGCCACCAGATCATCGGCGAGCAGCCGCAGCTGTTTGGCGTCGGCCGTCTGCCCCACGGACTGGGACGGGTCCATCATCGCGGCGGGATTGGTCCACCGGTCGTCAGCGCTGAGCAGGCGGTCGAGCGTTTCCGCGGTGCAGGGCAGCAGGTCGGCGTCAACCCAGGCGGTGAGGTAGGCGTGGAGTGCGGTGAGGGCCTGCCGAGGGCTCGCGGCGCCGGTGATCTCCAGCGGGCCGTCGAACCCGGCGAACCGCAGCCGCTCGGACCCGGGCCGGCCGTCGTTGAAACTTCTCGTCGATATCGGCAGGACAGTGAGGCGAAACCTTCAAAGCAGTGGCCAACTCAGGCCGGTTGACCTGGCGCGCAGGCACGGTCTGTCCACGCAGGCGATCCGCAACTACGAGGCGGCCGGGATCCTTCCGGCCGCTGAACGCACCTCGCATGGCTACCGCACCTACACGCCGCGGCACGCGCAAGCCCTGCGCGCGTTCCTCTCGCTCGTGCCCGGACACGGCCACCAGACGGCCACGGCGATCATGCAGGCGATCAACCGGGACGCCACCGAGGACGCGCTTCGGCTCATCGACGAAAGTCACGTCCAGCTTCTCGACGACCGCCGCACCCTCCAGGCCGTCGAAGCCGCGCTTCGCGACCTCAATCCCGTACCGCAGGAACGCGGCGAAACGTTCGTCGGCCCCCTGGCGAGAAGGCTCGGCATCCGCCCGGCCACCCTGCGCAAATGGGAACGCGCTGGCTTGGTCCAGCCGCGCCGCGACCCGCAGACGGGCTACCGGGTCTACAGCGCGGCCGACGTACGCGACGCCCTCCTGGCCCATCAGCTCAGACGGGGCGGCTACCTGCTCGAACAGGTCGCCCCGCTGATCGCCCAGGTCCGTTCCGCCGGAGGCATCGCGCCGCTCGAGTCGACGCTGCGCGACTGGCATGCCCGCCTCTCGGCCCGAAGCCGCGCCATGCTCACCGGCGCCGCCGCACTGGACGCCTACCTCAACTGCCGACCGGCCCCGCCCAGAGACAGGCCGAGCGCCTGCACCACCGCCTCGTCAACCACGGATCCGATTCAGCCACCCAGTAGCTCCCGCTGATCGGCGCCGTCGTCCCTCAAACGGTCGTCGTTTTACCTCACAGTCCCCTTTCGGGCTGGAAACTACGAATGGGCCCTCTACCGGAGACCTCGCCGTGTATCGATCACCGACACGCCGACAACGTCATTGAGACAAGCTCGACTTCGAGACACGGCCTAAGCGAGCAGCGTCGTGTCGACGCAGCAAGGTGATCAGGGCCCGGCTTCGGGGGTTGGCACGGAACCCGGAGAGCTACCGGCCCAGTCTTCCGCGGCGCATCCCGCGCTCGATTCCTGACGGCTGGTTCAACGAGCTCTTCGCCGCGTTGCCTTCCAATCGCGACCGGGCCCTGGTCGCGTTCTGGATCTCCACCGGAGCCGGGCCTCGGAGCTGATCGGCATCCGTCAGCGCGACGTCGACCCCGGCCAGCAGTTGATCAGTGTGGTGCGGAAGGGCTCGCGGGCGGTACAGCAGGTACCGGCGTCGGCGGACGCGTTCGTGTGGCTGCGCCTCTATCAGCAGGAGGTACACGGCCAGGTGCCACGTGGTCGTACGCGGCCGGTGTGGTGGACACGACGACTCCCGATTCGGCCGCTGACCTATCACGGTGCCCACCGCATGTTCGAGCGGGGCAACGCCTCACTCGGCGCCGACTGGACCCTTCACGACCTGCGGCACAGCGCGGCCGCGCGCATGGTGCGCGACCCGGAGTTGACGTTGGCCGACGTGCAATGGGTACTCGGACACGTTCATTTGTCCACCACGGAGGTGTATCTGACGCCGCACAAGGACGAGGTCGTGGCCGGGGTGCTGGCCCATCAGGCACGTCAGGCCCACCAGCGCAACGAGCCGGTGCCGCCGCCTCCGGCGCCGGGCTACAACCCGGCATGGACGTCCTCTTTGGGCGGTCGTCGTGACCGCCCTTGTCAAACACGTGACGCGCAGGCCGTTGGAGGTTCCGAACGCGACGGCGGAGCAGGCCCAGGTGCGCAACAGCGAGTTGCGAGCACGCTTTCCGGCCCGGGTGGCCGAGCCGTGGTGGCCACACACCGCGCAGCCGTTGGAGGAGACGCTGCGGCGGTTGACCGCGCCGCCGTTCGTCCGGCGGTCAACGGCACCCGAGCCGGGCGTCGACGCGGGGTGAACAAACTGCTGAGCTGGCTGGCAAGCCTTCCGGGAGACACCTGGCAGCAGCGGTGGACGGCCAGCGGCGCGGAGGATCTTCCCGGTGCCACCTGGGTGGATCTTCCGCTGCAATGGCTGCGCGACCGTGGGCGCTCGCCGTCGCATGACCGCGAAGACCTCTCCTCGGGGCTGCTCATGCTGATCTGCGGAGACGTCATCCGCCCCGATCTGCCGTGGATGCTCACCCGCACGCATCGGTATCTCGCCTCCGCCATGGCCGAGGTCCGGGACCCCGACGGGTTCGCGAGTCGACGCCTGGGGCCTGACGGCTCCGCGTCCGGCAGGTTGGATGCGGTCATGTGTTCGGTCAGGCTGCCCCTGCCTAGGCTTTGCGGGCGAGCAGTTGAATCTCCTGGAACTGCCGTCGGTCGGTGGGCTGAGGCTCGCGAACCATCCGGGCTACCTCGGCCAACCCCGACTTGCGCAGCATCGCGGCGAGGTGATCAGGCGACCACCGATAGGCCGGCGCGACTGTGTGATCGAAGACCTGCGTCGGGTGAGACGGATCATCGCTTGCCGAAAAGCCGACCAGTAGGTGGCCGCCAGGTGCCAGCACGCGGCGGAACTCCGCCAAGATGACGGGGAGTTCTTGCGGCGGAGTGTGGATGATGGACCAACGTGAGAGTGCGCCGCCCAGCACGCCGTCAGCGATGTTCAACGCGGCCATCGAGCCCACGTCGAACCGCAGGCTCGGATAGGCCTGTCGAGCCAACTTGATCATCGCAGGAGCGGCATCAACACCAAACGCCGCCAGCCCCAACTCGTCCAGATAAGCGGTGATATGGCCAGGTCCGCACCCCAGGTCCGCGACCTGACCGTCCCCACTCGCACTTACGACCTCGGCGAAGGCACTCAAGATCGCGCGGTCCAGGGGCCTGTCACGCAGCGTGTCGCGGAACTGCTGCGCATAGGTGAGGGCAGCAGCGTCGTAGGCCTCGCGGGTGGCACTGAGGGCATCGTGTTCGACCATGCTCGCGACAGTAGTTCCTGGCACTGAGGCGAGCCGCGAGAATCACGGTCTTCCCTCCCGCAACTCACCGCTGCGGGGCGTTCGGGTGGCGGCCGTTCCTCGGCTCGGTGCTGCCCGCCGAGGCGTTGAGCAAGGCGGTCGCCAGGGTGCGCAGCGAATCGGCGAGGCGCTGGCCGGCGCCCTGCTCCAGCAGGCGCAGGATCGGGTCGCTGTGCAGGGTGGCGAGCAGGATATGGGCCAGGAGTTCGGCGTCCAGGTCCGAACGCTCCTGGCTGATCAGCGAGGTGATGTGGCCGTGCCAGAACTGGTAGACGGGGTGCGCGCTGCGCGGATCCTCTTCGGGCTTGTGTGCTGTCGTCACGGCGTGGCCGAGCGCGGCCAGGAGTCCCTTGTTGCGGGCGACCACGCCAACGACGGCGTCGAGGAAGGCGAGGAGGCGCTCTCGTGGTGGGGCACCCGGGCCCAGCGGCGGTGGCCCTGTCGTGACGGCTTCGTGCAGGGCAAGGGCCCGTTCTGCCATCAGCGCCCGCATAAGGCCCATGCGGTTGCCGAAGCGGTGGAAGATCGTGCCCTTGCCGACGCCGGCTGCGGCGGCGACCTGTTCCATCGAGATCTGCTCGGGCCGGTGCCGCGCCAGGAGTTCCTCGGTCGCCAGCAGGATCGCGTGCCGATTTCGTGCCGCGTCGGCACGTTCGCGGCGGCCTTCTGTCATCGAGTCCTCACCCCGCATGGACAACTGGACCGACGGTCCAGTACGGTCGCCGGAAGCTGACCGGAAGTCCACTTTAGCTCCCGGCGGTGGCACCCCTTGCCCGTTGGCCCCTCAGGAGAGTCATCATGCGACGAGTCCGCTACTACGAATACGGCGATCCGGACGTCCTCACGATTGAGGAGGCCGAAATCCCCACGCCGGGGCCGGGCCAGGTGCTCATCCGGGCCGAGGCGATCGGGGCCAACTTCGTCGACACCAAGTTCCGGCGCGGGCCGTCCAGCGGGGCGATCTTCCAGCGCCCCCTGCCCGGCAAACTTACCGGCGACGTGGTGGGCACCGTCGAAGCCGTCGGACTTGGCGTCGACACGCAGCAGGTCGGCCGACGAGTCGCAGGGCTGGCCGAGGACGCGTTCGCCGACTACATCGTCGCCGACGCGCAATGGCTCGCCCCGATACCCGACGGACTCGACCTCGGTGCAGCCAGCATGCTGCCCATGGGCGCCCCGGTTGCACTCCGGACCCTGCGCACCGGCCGGCTTGCGTCGGGTGAGACGGTACTGATCCACGCCGCGGCCGGCGGTATCGGCCACCTGGCCGTACAACTCGCCAAACTGCTCGGCGCCGGCACAGTCATCGCCACCGCCGGCTCACCGGCCAAACTCGACTTCGCCCGAAAGTGCGGCGCCGACATCGCCATCGACTACACGGACAGCGACTGGCCCGACCAGGTCCGCAAGGCCGCGCCGCGAGGCGTGGACGTCGTTCTCGACTCCGTCGGCGGCGAGACCCTGCAGCGGAGCTTCGACGTACTGGCTCCGTTCGGCCGGATTGTTATCTACGGAGCTGCGAGCGGCGAGCTGACCAGCCTGCCTGTCACCAACCTCTTCGCCCTGAAGTCCGTGGCCGGGTTCTCCCTCATCGCATGGCGCGCGGCCGACCCCGAGCAGGCCCGGCAAGAAATGACCGAGGTCGCCGAATACTCGACGACCGGACAACTGCACGCGGCCGTGCACGCCCGCCTCCCGCTCGCCGAGGCAGCCGCAGCACACCGGCTACTCGAAGACCGGTCCCAGCTTGGCCGCGTCCTCCTCCTGCCCTAAAAAGACGCGACACGCCGAATCTCACATCAGCACGGGAATCTCCATGGTCACCTTCAGTCAACGGCAGCGGCCGCGATGCCGAGGAAGCCGCTTCAAGATCAGTTCGGTTAAGCAGGCGCTCGTGGACGCAGTCGGTTCCGTAGGCGCGTCCGCAGTCGCCCAGGGCCAGTTTCCTCCGCTCGAAGTGACCAAGGAACTCTTGCCGCTCCTCCGGAGTGACGGCCCGATACTCCTCGGTTGGCCGCGGCGACCGGCGACGCGCGATGAAGGCCCGGTGCGCCTCGATTGCGTCCGTCGGGTAGATCGCGGCGTAACCCATGGTGGTGTTGATCGACGTATGACCTGCGATCACCTGGGCGATGTGGGGAGGCAGGCCGTTGAGAATCGCATCGGTGATGAAGATCTGTCTGAAGTCATGCGGCTGGAACGTCAGGGGGGCGCCAGCTGGGTCGGTAAGTCCTGAAGCTTCGAGTGCGAGCCGGCGTACTCCAGCGTGGGCTCGAAGGCGGTGCCGTCACCCAGGGCCAGGGCGAACGGTGCCATCAGCAGCGCCCCGTACGCCATGGAGTACCCGGTGCTCTGGATCACTGGGATGCCGGCGGCCAACCACTGGCCGTGATCGGCAACTTGATCAGGCGTGAGGTAGTGACGTCACCTGGCTCAGCCAGAAAGCGGGCGGCTGAGCACCGCCCCGCTTGTCTTACTCGCTGGAGACCACGGCGGACTCACCGCCGGTCAGCTTCAACAACTCAGTGAACGTCGTGCGGAACACGGTGTGGGGCATGCCTGCACCCGCCCACACGTGATCGTGCTCATCCAACGTGACATCGACCAGCGTGCGAACAGGGTGCGGATGCCCCACGGGCGCTACGCCCCCTACCTCTTGGCCCGTCACGGCGAACACGAAATCGGGGTCGGCGCGCCGGATCTTGCCGCGGCCCACACCCAGAAGACGGGCGAGCAGCCGGGTATGCACCCGGTGGGCTCCGCTGGTCAGCACGAGCAAGGGCTCACCGTTGACGGCGAAGACCAGACTGTTAGCGATCGCGCCCACCGTGCACCCGAGCTGCGCTGCCGTCTCCACGGCGGTAGGTGCCGGAGCCGGAAGCTCGACCACCTCTTCAGCGCTACCGTTCTCGCGCAGGACAGCGCGCACGCGTCGTACTCTCTCGTGCAAGAACAACTCCCCTGTCGTGTGCTGCACAGCCGAGGGCTGTGAGCAGTTTCTGATCTCATCTCTGCCAGGTCATGGAAGCGACGGCGTTCCTGTCGGATAGAGCACGATCAGGGTTGCCTGGGTCGTCGGAGCAAGACACTCGTACGAGTGGGGCTGGTCTGCCGAGAAAGCGATGAAATCCCCGGCCTCAAGCTTCACGAGGTCGTTCTTGGGGCCGACAGTGATGCTGCCCTGATGAATGATCAGGTGCTCCATGACGCCGACGCCGTGCGGTGGGGACTCATACACGCCCTGCCGCATGCGCATGTCGTAGATCTCGTACATCGTGGCGCCGCCCGTCATGCGGTGCACGAGCCTGAGATCAAGCCCGTCTCCTCTCACTGTCGTGCCTTCGTTGGCGCGTGTGACGCGCGCTGCGGGAGCGCTTTCGGAGGTGATGAGGTCGGTGAGCGTCACCCCCAGATGGGTCGCCAGCGACATCAGCGTCTCGATGGTGGGATTGCCGCGTCCCAGCTCAAGCTGCGACAGAGTCGCTTTTGCCACCCCTGCTTGCCGCGACAGCTCGTTCAGCGACAGCCCGCGCCCTTGGCGGATCCGGCGAACGTTGATCGCGACCGACCTCATCACGTCCGTCACGGCGTGACCGTATCCCAACCAATCGCGTACTGGCAAGGTGACCGATTGGCCATTTTAACGACCAACTGGCGTCGCCCCGTGAGAAGATCCCTTCGCAGTCTGCGCCGGCTTTCGACGACATGGAGGGTGACGATGTACGCGATATCCCTGGGCAACGACGGCGCGGAGCTGCGCCCGCTCGAGCCGTGGCGGGCCGAGGAGTTCCTGGCCCACATGGACCGGGGACGGGAGTTCATCGGCCGGTACATCGCGCTACCGGACGTCGTCACGGACCTGGAGTCGAGCCGCTCGTACCTCCAGGCATACGCGGAGAAGGCGGCAGCCGACGCCGGGCGGATCTACGGCATCTGGACAGACGGCAAGCTGGTCGGCGGAGTCCTCTTCCGGACGATGGACGTGGGTCAGGGCACCGCCGAGGCGGGCTGTTGGCTGGAGCCGTCGGCGGTGGGCAAGGGGCTGGTGACCCGGGCCACGCGCGTGATCATCGACTGGGCCATTGAAGAGCGGGACATCCACCGCGTGGAGTGGCGGGTCAAGGCGGCGAATGAGGCCAGCATCGCCGTGGCCCGGCGGCTCGGGATGACGAAAGACGGAGTGCTGCGGGAAAGCTACCTGTACCGGGGGAAGCGGCACGACATAGAGGTCTGGTCAGCACTTGCGCCGGAGTGGCGGGCGGGCAAGCAAGTGTCTTAGCGAGGCACATCGTCGACACCACCCGCCAGGCAGGCCCGCGCCCGTGACGGCCGGCGGGACCACAAGCCCGCCCGACGCCGCGCTGTTCATCCGCCGCTGGACCGATCGGGTGGCCGACGCTCGCACCCGAGCGCCGTGTGGGCCGCCCTGGTGAATGGCCGTCACAGCGTCGGCCGACCCGATCGCAGACAGCGCACTTACGTGTCGCCGTCTTCACCGTCGCAAGCACACCGGCCCCGGCGCCTCCGCCTGCGGAGGTGAAAGCCCTCCCGTCAGTCGACCTGCGAGCGCAGTCGGGCTTCCGTGCGGTGCCGCCAGGCAGTCATCGGTACGTCTTCCTCCGTCAACTCCAGCAGGACTCTCGCTTTCGGCACAAATGCCATAAAGTGGGTCCTGGCCGTCACCTCCGCACGACGCGGTCCCCAGGCCGGTCCCCACGGGGACCGCAGACCGCGACGAGGCTCCGATCAGAGCTTGAGGTGAGGACATGGACTCCGACCCGCTTGCCCGTCGCGCGTGCCGCGACCGGGGATGCCGGCATCGCGCGGCGTGCCCGTGCAGCGGCGCAGCACCCGACGCATCAGCGTGCCGGAGGCTCCACACCTGGTCCCGGAGTCTTTCGCCGCCCGCGCAGGGCACGCAGCAACCGCAGCGGAAACAGCCCGACAAGCGGGGCTCGACGGCCGAGGTCCTCCCGGTCTTCGCGGTCGAAGGCCCGCGCATAGCGCCGGGCGTCCTCGGCTGCCGGATACTGCTTGGCGCCCCCAGCGCCGCATCCGCGGGCGCAGTCCCAGCGCATCGTGTCGCCCTCGCTCAGGAAGCGAAAGCGATGTCCGAGAAGCCGGCAGCGCAGCATAGTGATCCACTTTATACGGAGGGAGATATTCCGGCCCGTTCGCCCGCTCTTCCACCGAATTGCCGATGTGGAGTACGGGGAGGAACGCCGTGACCACCAGCACCGAACTGGGCACTGTCACAACGCGCGTCCCGGCTCGTCTTGACCGGTTGCCGTGGTCACGCTTCCACTGGCGGATCGTGATCGGCCTCGGGACCGTCTGGATCCTCGACGGGCTCGAAGTCACCATCGTCGGAGCCGTGGCCTCCCGTATGACCGAGCCGGGCAGCGGCATATCCCTCACCAGCGCCGACATCGGAACCGCCGCTGCGATCTATGTGGCGGGCGCCTGCATCGGCGCACTCCTCTTCGGCCATCTCACAGACCGTTTCGGCCGCAAGAAGCTGTTCATGCTGACGCTGGGGATCTACATCCTGGCCACGGTCGCGACCGCGTTCGCCCAGGATGCCTGGTACCTCTTCCTCGCCCGGTTCATCACGGGCATGGGCATCGGCGGGGAATACGCCGCCATCAACTCGGCCATCGACGAACTGATCCCGGCACGCAACCGCGGCCAGGTGGACCTCGCCATCAACGGCAGCTACTGGGTCGGCGCCGCGCTCGGCAGCCTGGCCGCACTCGTCCTCCTCAACACCGAACTCCTCGCGGCAGACCTGGGTTGGCGGCTGGCCTTCGGCCTCGGCGGCATCCTCGGACTGGGGATCATGCTCGTGCGCCGCCACGTTCCGGAAAGCCCACGATGGCTGTTCATCCACGGACACGAGGAGGAAGCCGAACGCATCGTCGACCAGATCGAAGCCGAAGTGCGGGAGGAGACGGGCCAGGAGCTTCCCGAACCGAGCGAGGCCATCACCGTCCGCCAGCGCGACGTCATCCCCTTCACCGAGATCGCCCGCGTCGCCATCCACCGCTACCCGCGCCGCGCGACCCTCGGACTGGCCCTGTTCATCGGCCAAGCGTTCCTGTACAACGCGATCGTCTTCGACCTAGGAACGATTTTGAGCGGCTTCTTCGGCGTCGCATCGGGCTCCGTCCCCTACTTCATGGCCATCTTCGCGATCGCCAACTTCCTCGGACCACTCCTCCTCGGCCGCATGTTCGACACCGTCGGCCGGAAACCCATGATCACCGCCACCTACCTCGGCTCGGCAACCGTCGCCGTCGTCCTCGCCATCCTGCTGATCAACGGCTCACTGTCGACATGGGGATTCTTCCTGCTGGTCGCGTTGACCTTCTTCGTGGCCTCCGCGGGAGCGAGTTCCGCCTACCTGACAGTCAGCGAAGTCTTCCCCATGGAGACCCGCGCACTGTCCATCTCGCTGTTCTTCGCGATCGGCACCGCCGTCGGCGGCATCACCGGCCCGCTGCTGTTCGGCCAGTTCATCCACAGCGGCAACTCCGAACTGGTGGCTCTAGGCTTCATCATCGGAGCAGCGGCCATGGCCCTGGGCGGTCTGGCGGAAATCTTCTTCGGCGTCCGCGCCGAGCAGCAGTCCCTCGAGAACATCGCCCGGCCCCTCACCGCCGAGGAAGCCGAAGCGGACTGGCAAAACGAGCCCTCCCCGGCGGCCGCCCGCGAGCGCGCCCGCCCCGAGGGCGTCCGACGGGCGGCCCGCGAGCGGGATCAGCGGATCGCCAATCGCAGGGCCGGCCGTCAGGAACGCGAGCACGGACGCCGGTACCGTCCCGGAACCGGCAGTTCGTTCTACTCACCGGGCATGGTCGGCACCACGGGCACGGCGAGCCGGTCCGCGGCCGCGGCGGACCAATCCCTCGACGACGAGATCGAGCAGATCGCCAAGGCCCTCGAAGAGCACGGACCGGCGCGGCGCGACGAGCTCAAGCGGACCGTCAGAGGCCGGTCGTGGGGCCCCGGACGATTCCGCAAGGCCCTGCGCGAAGCCGTCCGGGAGTCGCGCGCGAAGAGCCTGCCCGATGACTTCTACGCTCCGCCGGGCCGGTTCGCCGAACCCGGCGGAAGGCCCATGCAAACCCCGAACAACCGAGATGACGGAGGTGATGGGTGATGACCGCACCCGTCCGACGACAGCGTGCGAGTGGAACGATGGAGCGGCCGGCCCTCCGGGCGCGGAATCCACTGGCGGAGTTCGACGACCTGATCAGCCAGATGGGCGGGCTGCTCGAGTCCACCGTGGGAGGCGCGGTGCCCAGCGTGGGCGTGCCGGCGTGGACCCCGCTCGCGGATGTCACCGAAACCGACGAGGCCTACCAGGTCGACGTGGAACTCCCCGGCATCAAGAGCAAGGACGTCGACGTCGAGGTGAGCGGCCAGGAACTGGTCGTCTCCGGAGAGATCAAGGAACGTGAGCGCAAAGGCGTCCTGCGTCGCGGCACCCGCCGTACCGGCCGCTTCGAGTACCGGATACTGCTGCCCGGCGAAGTGAACACGGAGGGAGTCAAGGCCCATATGGCCGACGGCGTGCTCACGGTCACCGTTCCCAAGGCGGAGGTCGCAAAGCCCCGCCATATCGAGATCACCGACAAAAGCGGTAGCGGCGGCTGAGACCGCCGGACCCGGCCTTTGCTACGGCCCTTGCGGCCCATGGGCCGCAAGGGCCGTGGGCCCGGCGCCGCCGCAGGCAGCGGAAGGACCACGAGATGGTTGAGACAGGCTTTTCCTCGTTCGACACCATGGTGGACAAGGCCAACCGGCTCCTCAAGGAGATCGAGCAGGCGTACGGATGGCCCAAGGAGCGCCGGAAGCAGTCGTATGCCGCCCTGCGCGCGGTTCTGCACCCGTTGCGGGACCGCTTGACGGTCGAAGAGATCGCGCAGTTCGGTGCGCAGCTTCCGACTCTGATACGCGGCATCTACTACGACGGGTGGAAGCCCTCCGAAACGCCCGTGAAGATGGACAGGGAGGAGTTCCTCACCCGCGTCCGTCAGGAGTTTCCGTACGCGATCGAGGGGAACACCGAACAGCTGGTGCAGACCGTACTGGGGGTCCTGAAGGGCCACGTCAGCGATGGGGAGTGGGCGGACGTCAAGGCCGCCATGCCCAAATCGCTGGCTACCGTTCTGCCGTAGCCACTCCGCCCCGTACGGCACCCCGGCATGGTACGCGCAGCCCCTGCTCCGATGGTGGGCCTGGTCAGGCGGCGCAAGGAGCCCGTCGTCGTACAGACGCTGCGCTCGACCGTCGCCGCTGTCCTCGCCTACCTCGCGGGACTGTGGCTGTCCGACAACCCGCAGCCGCTGCTCGCCCCGTTGACCGCGGTGCTCGTCGTTCAGGTCACCCTGTACGCGACCCTGACCACAGGGATCCGACGGATTGCCAGCGTCGTCGCGGGTGTGCTGATCGCCGTGGCATTCGCCGCGGTCGCGGGACTGACCTGGTGGAGCCTGGGACTGCTCGTTCTCGCCTCCCTCGCCGTCGGCCACCTGCTGCACCTCGCTCCGTGGGTGGAGGAAGTGGCCATCACCGGAATGCTCGTGCTCGGTGTAGGCGGAGAACCGACCGAGGCGGTGGGCCGAGTGGTCGAGACGCTGATCGGCGCCGCCGTCGGTGTCCTGCTCAACGTACTGGTCGCCCCTCCGGTCTACGTCCAGCCGGCAGGGGTAGCGATCAGGGACCTGGCCGGGCGGCTGCGTCTGCTGCTCCTCCGCGTCGGCGACGAACTGGGGCAGGACGCCTCCTCCACCCGGGCCGCGGCCTGGGTGGAGGAGGCGCGCCGGCTGGACCACGAGACCACGGACGTGGACAGGGCGCTGGCCCGGGCGGAGGAAAGCCTGCGGCTCAATCCACGGGGCCGCCAGGCGCTCGGGGCGAGACTGATCCTGCGCAGCGGTCTGGACACGCTCGAGCACTGCGTGGTGAGCGTGCGTTCGCTCTGCCGCTCCTTCGCCGAACTCTCCGAACTGCGAGGAGGCGACAGACCGGTGTACTCCGGGGAGGTGGCGGCGGGACTGCAGCAGCTCCTGCACCACCTCGCCGACGCGGTCGACTGCTTCGGTCGCCTCGTCGCTGCCGAGGTTGCTTCCCAGACCGCGCCGCGCACCGCCCCAGCCGTCACGCCGGTGAAGTCGGATCTCGCGCAGGCACTGGCGGGCACCCGCGCGGAACACGACCGGATCGCAGCGCTGCTGCTGTCGGAAACCGAGCGCGAGCCCGGCGCCTGGGAACTGCACGGGGCGCTGCTGACCCATATCGAACGGCTGATGAGCGAGCTGGACGCCGCGAGGCGACCCCAGCCGCTGGACGCCGAGAACAGCCGCGCGGCACGGAGTTGGCAGGCATGGCCCGGGCAGGTCGCCGGAAGCCTGCTGCGACGGCTGCGGCCGAGCGTACGCACCATGAACGACACCGTCCGGCAGCGCTTGCGGCACCGCCGGCCGAGCTGGGCCCGGAGGGCTTCTCAGGGTGCGGTGTTGTGGTTCAGGCGGAACAGGTTGCCGGGGTCGTAGCGTCGCTTGATCGCCGTCAAGCGGTCATAGTCTGACGGTAGTTGGCCCGGACCCGCGAGCCGGACCACCCCTCACGAGGATAGGAGCGGGCAGCTCCGACGGGCACTCTCTTCGCACATCCCCGTCGCCTTCCGGGCACTGCGGGATCAGCCCAAGTGCAAGGAGATCTGGGTGGTCGGCGCCGACAAGTGGCGCAACCCGGATGGACCTGCCGCAGGACTTCGAGTTCCGGCGGGCGGAGAACTACCGGGAGTTGCGCAAGCCGCTGGATGCCGCGGTCTTTGTCGACGAGCTGCGTGAGCAGATGACGGCCGAAACGCTGTCGTCCGGCCGGAGCCGCTTCTTGGGTGCGCGGAGCCGGCCCGGCATCCGCCCGGGTGTGGGGCCAGATCGCTTCCACGCCGACCGCGGATCTCCCGCCGGACCAGGCCCGCGCGTTCGAGTACCGCGATGTGCTTGGACACCGCGTTCAGCGACATCGGCAGCGGCCGGGCGATGTCGGTGACGCGAGCCTCGGCGCGCCGGAGCCGCTGAAGGATGTCGCGCCGGGTCGGGTCTGCGAGTGCCGCGTACGTCAGGTCGAGGACCGACGGCGAACGTTCAACCATGTTGCTACCGCCCGGTCCAGTTCGACGTACTGATGCACCTCGGCGAGCGCCTCATAGCCGACGGACGCGGCCGAGATCCCAGCTCGTCCTCGTCTCCTGCCCCGCTGGTCAGGTTGCTGTAGCAGTCGGGGTCGGACAGCATCCGGGACAGTGCGTGGGAGAGTCTTCCGCATCAACTCCCTTCTGTTTAGGAGCGGTTGGGGCCACGGCTCGGCTGTGGGCCAACCGCCGTTTGGCACATGTGTCTGCCTGGGAGAGATCGCAGGAAGCCCCAGGGGTCGCCGGCCCGTCCAGCAACGGGACGACGATCATCCGGCTGGGCGCCCGGCTCTAGCTGTTCCCGCCTCCCCAGTGGGAGAGTGCTGCGATGCCGTTCAGGGGGGAGTACGAGTTCGTGGCAAGCCTCGATGACCGTGGTGGTTGCGGCGCGACGCGGGCTGCCGGGGCGGGGCGGCCGCCGCCCGGCAGCGTGGTGCTCACGGATGTGGTGGTCAGGCGAGGTCCTCCGAAGGCGGCGCTGGTTCCCGCCTTCTGACGACCTGCCCGGTCGGCTCGCTGCTGCCCGGCTTCTCATGCCTGCACTGGAGACTCCCATGTCCCGTATCCGTACGACCACCCGCCGTCTGGGCACCGCTTTGACCGTCGCGACCGCCGCCGTTCTGCTGACCGCCGGGCCTGCCGCCGCGCACGTCGAGGTCGCGGCCGACAAAGCCCAGGCACTCGCCGAGGACGTCACGCTGAGCTTCAACGCCGAGTCGGAGTCCGTCAAGGCGGGCATAGTCGAGCTGCGCGTCGTCCTGCCCAAGGGCATGTCACCTGCCGACGTCGCCTACGGCCAAGGCCCCAAGGGCTGGACTTTCACCGCAAACGACGAGGGCTACACGGTCAAGGGTCCGGCCGTCGCCGTGGGGAAGGGGGCCGAATACTCCGTCACCGTACGGCAGTTGCCCGACGCCAAGGCGTTGGCATTCAAGACGCTCCAGACCTACAGCGACGGAAGGATCGATCGCTGGATCGAGCTGAGCGAGTCCGGCGGCGGCGACGAGCACGGCCACGGCAGTCCGGCCCCGGTGCTGAAGCTCGCGGCTGCGGCGCCCGGCGCGAAGCCTGTGCGCCCCGGCCCCACCGCGTCCCCAACCTCAAGCGAGACGGCCCTGTCGCCGAGCCCGTCGAAGACACCGTCCGCCACGGAAGAGAAGAAGGATGGCAATGGGCTGTCGGCCGGTGTCTGGGTGGGCATCGGCGCGGCCGGCGTGGTCGCCCTCACGGCCGTGGGCTACGCGGTGCGCCGCCGCTCCTCCGCCGGCGCGTAACGCCCGATCGGCATCTGAGCGGCGTACGCGGCCCTGCTGTGCTGCCGCTGCGGCAGCACAGCAGGGCTCATGCGGTCCGCAATGCGCCCGATGTCCCCGGTGCGCCGACCAGACCGCCACATGACGTACGCCTCACCCTGCTACCGCCGCAAGTTCGGGGTGGCGGGTGAGATCGTCCCGCCGACGCAGCCGCGTCAGGGCCGTGGCGCACACCAGCCCGGTCGCGGCCGGCGTCGCCCACGGAAGAGTTCGTGTGCGGCATGGCTCCTAGGGCGTGCCGAAGGGCCGGCGCCGCCGGCGCAGGCCCGCGACCGGGTCGTCGGTCGAGCGCGGGCAGTTCAAGCAGCGTGATGGGCCAGGACCAGATGAGGGTCGGGGGCGCCGGGCACCGGGGCCGGGTCGGCGTGGACCAGGGCCGCGGTCAGCTTCGGTACGGCGTGCAGCAGTGCGTGCTCGGCGTCGACGGTCACCTGGTGTGCCTCGCGAACGGTCAGCTCGCCGTCGACGACGACCGCGACCTCGGCGCGCAGTCGGTGGCCGATCCAGCGCAGCCGCAGCTCGCTCACCTGCCGTACGCCCGACACCTCCTGCAGTGCCTGTTCCGCGGTGTCGACGAGGGCGGGTTCGACTGCGTCCATGACCCGTCGGAAGACCTCCCGGCAGGCATCGCGCAGCACCAGCAGGATCGCGGTGGTGATGGCCAGGCCCACGATCGGGTCGGCGAGCTGCCAGCCGACCGCGGCGCCGCCCGCGCCCAACAGCACGGCGAGCGAGGTGAATCCGTCGGTACGGGCGTGCAGGCCGTCGGCGACCAGGGCGGCTGAACCGATCTCACGGCCGACGCGGGTGCGGTATCGGGCCACCCACTCGTTGCCGATGAAGCCGATCACGGCCGCGGCCGCGACGGCGGGCAGATAGCTGATCTCCTGGGGGTTCAGCAGCCGGTCGACGGCCGTCCACGCGGCGAAGGCCGCCGAGGCGGCGATGGTGAGGATGATGACGATGCCCGCCAGGTCCTCGGCCCGCCCGTAGCCGTAGGTGAAGCGGCGGTTCGCCGCCCGGCGGCCCAGGACAAAGGCGACGCCGAGCGGCAGCGCGGTCAGCGCGTCGGCGGCGTTGTGCACGGTGTCACCCAGCAGAGCCACCGATCCGGAGAGTACGACCACCACGGCTTGCGCCGCGGCCGTCATGCCGAGGACGGCGAGGGATGTCCACAGCGCCCGCATGCCCTTCGCGGAGGACTCCAGCGCACGGTCGACCTTGTCCGCGGACTCGTGCGAGTGCGGCTTGATCAGATGCCCGGCCTGGTGCCGCCACCGCGCCAGGCGGCTCTCGCCAGGCCAATGGGCATGGTGGTGTCCGTGGTCGCGCCGGTGCTCGTGCGGGTGGGTGTGTCCGAACGGGTCGCTCACGAGACCGGCCTTCCGACGCAGGGCAGAGGTGGACACGGAGATGTCCCTTCACCCATTATGTGCGTATGAGCGCACGCATGCACCTATCACCTGCGCACGGTTCGCACCCGCAAGATCCGGGCGCTGAGCAGTTCGCCCACGCTGCCCAGGTACTGGGTCTTCTCTCCGACCGCACACGCCTCGCCCTGGTGCACGCTCTCGGCAAGGGGGAGGCGGATGTCACCACGCTCACCGCCGCTTGCAACGCGGCACGGCCGGCCGTCAGCCAGCACCTGGCCAAGCTGCGCCTGGCCGGGCTGGTGACCGTACGCAAGGACGGCCGACGCATGATCTACGCCCTGCCGGACGGCCACCTGCGCCGACTCGTCGACGAGGCGCTCAACCTCGCCGACCACCACCTCCGAGGCGCCGCCCCGCACGCCTGAGCGCGCGGCCTCGACCCCGGCCGATGGGGTCTGGGCGACCCGGCGCAGCAGGGCGTAGAGAGCGGCGACGTCCTCCCCGGCCGGCCGGTCCTGGATGCGTACCCACGACAGGCCGAACCTTCTCCAGCTCGACCCGCTGCGAGAGCCAGGCCTGCCTGGAGACGGGAGAGTCCGCGGCCGCGTCATGCAGCCCGCGGCGCTGCCGGTCAGGGTGCGGTCGACGCCGTGCCCTGCCGGGGCCGGCGGCTCATACTTGAAGAGTCCCCTGCGGGCATGAGGTCTCGGCAATGAGCGATGACATGCCGATCGAGGAGATGACCGGCGGCGCTGGTGTGGCAACAGGTGCCGGCGGATGGCTGGGTGTGCTGCCGGTGGCGCTGGTGGCCACCGGAGCCGACGGCCGGATCGTGCGGTGGGATCCGGTGGCGCAGGAGCTGCTGGGCTACCGGGCGCCGGAAGTTGTGGGCCGGCATGTGGTGGAGCTGTTGCATCCGGGAGCGGACCGGAGCCTTGGCCGGTCGCTGTGGGAGGCGGCCGCGGCAGGTCACGGTGTGATGGGTGTGGTCACGGCGTGGCACAGGGATGGGCACCCGCTGGAGCTGGAGATCTGGGCGTGTCCTGTCCCGGGCGGTGATCGCAACCCTGGTGTGCTGGTTTTCGCGGCCGACGCCTCCGGTGCCCGCCGGGTGCGGGGGTCCTCGGCCGTGTGGGACGGGCTGTTCGCCCGTTCTCCGGTCGGGATCGCGGTGTTCGATACGCAGCTTCGGTTTTTGCAGGTCAACCCAGCCTTGCAGGCGATGAACGGGGTCCAGCAGGCGGCTCATGTGGGACGCCGTCTGGCGCAGGTGCTGCCGGAGGTGAATACCGGGGAGATGGAGGAGGTGATGCGCCGGGTCCTGGCGAGCGGGGAGGCGGTGCTGGACTTCCGCCGCATCGGACGGACCCCGGCCGACCCCGACCACGACCGGGTGTGGTCGTGCTCGTTCGTCCGTCTGGAGGATGCCCACGGCCGGCCTATCGGGGTCACCGCGTCGATCATCGACATCACCACCCAGCAGCAGGTCCAGGCGGAGGCGGCAGCGAGCCGCCGCGGGCTCGCTCTGCTGAACGAGGCCAGCGTCCGGATCGGGACGACACTGGAGCTGGAACGGACAGCGCAGGAGCTGGCCGAGGTGGCGGTGCCGCACCTGGCTGATGTGGTCATCGTCGATGTGCTGGAAACAGTCGCCGCCGGCGTTGCACCCGGCGCCGGGCTGGACGGTGGCGCCACGCTGCGCCGCCTGGGCAAGGCACCTCTCAGCGGCTCGCCGGTCGCCGATGTCCTGACCCCGCTGGGCCGGACTCTGTCCTTCCCGGCGGCCGCCCCCTACACGCAGGCTCTCGTCCAGCGGCAGCCCTTCCTGATCGCCCACCTGGACGCCCGTGCGGTAGAGGCTGCCGCCCGCCACACCAACAAGCCCGAGCGGCTACTGCGGTTGGGTGTGCACTCGTTCATGATGGCGCCCATGCTCGCCCGTGGCGTGGTGCTGGGCGTGGCTTCCTTCTGCCGCGTCGGCACGACCAGGCCCTTCGATTCCGCCGATGTGGCGCTCGCCTGCGACCTGGCCGCCCGTGCGGCGGTGTGCGTCGACAACGCCCGCATGTACAGCCGGGAGCATGACACCGCTGTGATCCTGCAGCGCAGCATGCTGCCTCAGCATGTGACGCCGCCGCCGGGGATCGAGGTCGCCCACCGTTACTTGCCGGCCAGTGACGTCAACGAGGTGGGCGGGGACTGGTACGACGTCATCGCGCTCCATGACGGGAAGGCCGCGTTGCTGATTGGGGACGTGATGGGCCACGGCACCGCCGCTGCGGCAGTCATGGGGCGGCTGTCCAGCTCGGTGCGGGTGCTCGCCCGCCTCGACCTTCCCGCCGTCGAGCTCCTGCATCACCTGGAGGCCGCCCTTGCCGACCTCTCCGACCCGCTGCTGGCCACCTTCCTCTACGCTGTCTGCGACCCGCGCACCGGCCACTGCCAGATCACTCGCGCTGGTCATCCGCCGCCCGTCGTCGTCGACCCGGATGGCACCGCGCGCCTTCTGCAGCTGTCTGCGGGAGTCCCGCTGGGCGTGGGCGGCGTCGAGTTCACCACTACCGAGGTGGTCCTGACCCCGGGCAGTCTTCTCGTGCTGTACACCGACGGCCTGGTCGAAGCCCGCGGCAGTGACATCGACGAACGCCTGGCCGAACTCACCCACCTGCTCACCGGCACCACACGGCTGGCCGACGTGTGCGACACCCTGCTCGCCCACCTCGCCCCCGCATCCGCCGACGACGACATCGCCCTGCTCATTGCCCGCATCGGCAGCCCGGAGGCTGCGGTGGCGGACGGGACAGAGAACCGCGAAACCCTCTGACGTCCCGTGAGCAGGGCGCAGTCGAAGAGCCGTTGAGGCAGATGGACCGTGCGCCCTCGCGCCGGCGCCGGGCGCAGAGGACACCCGTCTTCAGCACATCGCGCTGGCGACGGACGACATCGTCGGCGCTGCCCGGCGCATCCGGGAACGGGGCACGGGGCTGCTCCCGATCCCCTTCAACTACTACGACGACCTGGACGCCCGCTACGAGCTGGAGCCACAGAACCTGGCAACACTGGCGGAGTTGGGCATCCTCTACGACCGGGACGAGAACGGGGAGTTCTTCCACTGCTACACCGCCACGGTCGGGCGGGTGTTCTTCGAGTTGGTGCAGCGCACGCTGCGCGCATACGGTGCCCGGCTGGAGCTGGTCGACCGCCCGGCGGCAGAGGGCGGATGGCAGGCCGCCTGGCTGGCCCGGTTGCGCGCACTGCTGTCGACGCTGCCGGACGCCTACTGGCCCGACCAGTACAACAACCCCGACAACATCGTCGGTTACGCCTCCCTCGCTGCCGAGCTTGCAGCTCAGTGGACCACCTCGACGTGCTGGTGTGCAGCGTCGGCACCGGAGGTCACAGCGCCGGTGTGGTCGGACCGCTGCGGCGGCACTGGCCCGGGCTCCGGCTGATCGGCGTGGACGCCACCGGCTCGACGATCTTCGGCCGGCCCGCCAGGCCCCGCCTGATGCGCGGCCTGGGCAGCAGCATCCATCCACGCAACGTCGCCTACGGCGCCTTCGACGAGGTCCATTGGGTCGGCCCGGCCGAGGCCGCGGACGCCTGCCGAAGGCTCGCTGTCGGCAACTTCGTCAGCGGCGGCTGGAGCACCGGAGCCGTGGCGCTCGTGGCGGCCTGGGCCGCCCGCGTCCACCCGGGAGTTGTCGTCGCCACCGTCTTCCCCGACGGGCCGCATCGCTATCTTCGGCAGCGTCTACGACGACGAGTTCGCCGCCGCCCACGGGCTCGACCCGGCCACCGCGGCCAGGCGCCCCGTCGAGATCCCGCATCCGCGGGCCGTGGAGGCACCGGCTGGGCCCGGTGCCGCGCCGTCACCGACCCGCTGGATAGCCGAAACCCACGTCTGGAAGAGAGCCCGTGAAGGTCAGTCAGCGCAGCGTGCACCTCGAACTAGGCTCCTCCTGGTCAACCAGCTTGGCAGCCTGCGCGCCCGGACCCGTGAACAACTGGCCGCGGTCCAGTACGTCTTCCAGGACGCGAAAGCCGCGTTCGACGAACACCGACCGATCCTGGACCAGGTGGCACGCACGGCGGTCCAACTGCGAGGAGCGAACCCGCGAGAGGCTCTTGCCGAGGCCTTGAACACCCTGACCGGCCTCGGCCTCACGGAGGAGCTGGTACGTCGCAGGCCCGGCCAGTTGTCCGGCGGCGAACTCCAACGGACCGCGCTCGCCCGGGCCCTGCTCGCCCGGCCGCGGGTGCTGATCTGCGACGAGATCACCTCCGGCCTCGACACGGTCACCCGACGCGGGCTCCTGGACACGCTCGCCGTCCTGCTGCGCGAGCGGCCCGAACTGGCCCTGGTCCTGATCACCCACGACCTCGACACCGCAGCGACTGCCGCCCGGATCGCCGTACTGGACGCCGGCGAGCTCATCGAGCAGGAGCCGGCACAGCAGGTGCTCACCACGCCGCGGCACGGGTTCACCGCTTCACTCGTGGAAGGCTCCGCCCGCCTGGCAATGCCGGCCTCATGCGGGTGCTCGACCGGCTCGATGACACACCGGCGCAGGTGATGACCGGACTCATGGAGACACTGGTGCAGACACGCCTTGCAGGGACTCTGTCCGGTGACGAAACCAGCTACAGCGGCCTGGACCGCAGCATCATCCACCGGTGGTCCACTCAAGTGGATGCCCGATGCTTGACGGCTACCGCTCCACACCGGTCAGCTACTCAGTGGCGCCGGCGATCAATCTCTGCTCCTTCAGTGCTCCAAACCCGAAAGCAATGCTCCCAGCCGCCAGTGACAGTCAGCTTTCTACTGTTTCGAGCCCGGGGCTCTGCCGAACCACCGTGCTCCGCACGACAGTGATGGGCCGGGGGCAGCCTTCCCTGCCCGTCGCCGCGTGGATCGACACCCTAGGCTTCCACCCGGCACCGGCCCCGACCCCAGGAGCGCACACCGTGTTCGACCCCGCAGCGGAGCACCCGTACCCCGACGGCCACCGACCGGATGTGGCGCCCGCCCCGCACGCACTTCTCTCGCCTGTGATCGGACTTCTGGGCACCTGGCGCGGGCGGGGCCACGGCGGGTACCCGACGCTCGCCGTGGACTTCGCGTACGGGCAGGAGGTCACCTTCAGCCACGACGGCCGTCCCTTCCTCCGCTATGAGGCCCGGGCCTGGCTGCTGGACGCCGACGACGCACCGCTGCGCCCGTCGGCTCGGGAGAGCGGCTGGTGGCGGCTCCAGCCCGACGGCCGGGTGGAGGCGCTGATTACCCAGCCCACCGGCATCGCCGAGATCGCCGTCGGCCAGGCGACCGACGACACGGTCGACCTCTCCACCCACGAGGTGGCCCTCACCCCCACCGCCAAGGAGGTCAACGCCACCCGCCGGCGCTACGCTCTGATCGACGACGACACGCTCACGTTCGTCCACGACCTCGCGGCGGTCGGTCAGCCGTTGCAGCACCATCTCTCGGCACGGCTGCGGCGTAGGGGGTAGTCCGCGCCTGCCGTCACGTGCACGGGAGGATGCTCGGTCAGGAACCGTTCCTCACCAGCTCCAAAACCTTCACGCACTCCATGTGATGGGGGCGCTGAATCCGGGCATGGCCGCCAACCCGATCGCTTCCCTCGTCGAGTTCACCCGGCGGGACATTCCAGGTGGCCGCGGTGAAGGTGCTCGAACCGGACGGGAAGGGCCATCATCTCTGGCCGCGACGCACGCGACACTTTTTGCGGACTGGTTGGCACGGCGCTCCTCAAGGGCATTGCTACCGCATGGAGGATCGCTCAGGAAGTACGGGGCTTGGTCCGGGGACTGTGCGAACGGGCGAAGATGGAGCAGATGGCGCACGATGCCGTGCAGTCGCTGCGCCGGATTCCCGGCGAAGAGCTGGACGCGGCCATCAGCTTGCAGGCCGACTCCTCACGCAGGGTCTTCCTGAGCGGCCCTGTCTTCGGCAGGTGCGAGAGCAAGCAGTGCAAACTGCTTGCGGAGAGATCAGTCGCGTCTAGAGCCAGTCCCGACGCTTGAAAATAACGTACAAAGTGATGCAAACCAGCGCCATCAGGTCGAGTGCGAAGGGGTATCCGAAGCTCCAGCCCAGCTCTGGCATGTTCTCGAAGTTCATGCCGTAGATGGTGCCAACGAGTGTGGGTGCAAACAGAATTGCCGCCCAGCTTGAAATCTTCTTGAAGTCGTCTACCAGGTGGCCCTGACCTGCGGCAAGGCGATCGATTTTGTCTCTGACCTGCGCGGATCCTTCTTTCACGGTCTTTCAGGCTCGTACCCGGTGACGCAGTCGATTCTCCCCACGCGCTCCCCAGAGGCGTCCATACTCCCCAGATTCTCCCCAGGGGAGTCCGAGGGAAGGTCTCGTTGTGCCCTGGTGTTCGCGTTGTGAAGTGGGTGCGGCATGTACCGTGCGTGACTCCCGGATGCCTCGGTATGCACGCAGGGGATGGCCTTCTCCGTGCCGGGAGGTGATTCATAGCGCGCGCCTTCTGCGGACGGGCAGGATGCTCAGGGCCATGACGGTTCCGTCCTCGTGGAACGAGATCGGGCCGTTCCAGTGTCTGGCTGCATTCGTTCCGTTCCAGTCGGAGCGGAGTTTGTACGCGGCATGCCGGTATTCTTCGACGCGGCCGTTGCTGATCAAGTCGTACAGGTCCTCGGCCATGCCGGAGAATGCTTCGATCCGTACGGTTTCCATGCGGAAGACGTGATCCGTTCCGACGAACTTGGTGCCGCCGATCATGATGTGTGCGTCGTGGACGCTGGACGTGGCGGCGAAGGCGGGCACGTCGTAGTGCTGCCGTCCCTGGCCTTTTGTCAGGTACTGGGCTGTCCGGGGTCCTCCGCCGGCGAATGCGGTCAGGCCGGCGCTCCCGGTGCGGGCCAGGATCTGTCCGAA
This sequence comes from Streptomyces sp. NPDC000880, assembly GCF_053599675.1. Lineage (NCBI taxonomy): Bacteria > Bacillati > Actinomycetota > Actinomycetes > Kitasatosporales > Streptomycetaceae > Streptomyces > Streptomyces sp. NPDC000880. Next base: position 63,953 of record NZ_JBSFMS010000025.1, read on the forward strand.
CCAGGCAAGGTCCTCCTCGGGCACCTGGAAGCCGTCGACGGTCCGTGCCCTCTGCCCCTCGCGGGCGGGTATGCGGATCGCGTTGGGGTAGGGAATGCCGCTCTTGTCCTCTGCCGCGAGGTCGGCGTTTCGCGGCGCGCCGGGTATGCGCTCGGGAAGGAGTGCTTCACCGGGGGATTGCAGGGCGTTGACCACGACTCCGCCCTGTCCCATGAGTTCGGTGGAGAGCAGCAGGCACTGCGCTGTGTTCCACGGACCGATCTGCATGCCCTCGGCCAGTTCGGAGCCCCTGGCCAGCTGCCGGGCCGTGGTGCTGCGGGACCGGCTGGTCCGCTTGCTCGGCTTCTGGTGGTTTCCTTTGCACACCACGAACGTCACGATCGACGGCTCGCCGGGCTTCCACGCCTCGATGAGGTAGTCCGGCCGGGGCCGTGAGCCTTTCGAGCGTTCCGAGCCTCCCAGGGCCCAGCCGGCTCGCAGCACCGTGCTCGTGTCCACGACCGAGACCGCGTGGTCCGGGTACTGCCGTTTCACGATGTGTTCTGCCACCGCGAGTCCGAAGCCGATGCCCAGCTCCTGGGACTGCATGGCCTTGTACCTGCGCTCGGGCGTGCGGCCCTTGTTGGTGAGCTCCATGGCCCCGGCTCGGTCGCCGTGCACTGCCTCGCAGTACTTCAGGCTCTGCCAGTGTTCGGCGAGCCCGCGTGCCATTCCCTGACCGGCCAGCGCGTAGCCCCGCGCTACGGCATGCAGTACCTGCCACGGCGTCAGCTCGATGGACCGGCTGCACTCGGTCCGGGCAACGGGCTGCAGGTCGGGCTTTCTGCGACCCGTTTCCTGGCCCTTCTCGCGTCGTTGTGCGTCGATGGCTGCCGCTGCTTTGCCTGTGTGCTCCACCAGGTGCGCTGTCGAACGGACGTGGATGCTCGTCTGGAGGTTGAGTTCCTTCAGGATCTGTCGCGCGGTTCTTGCCATGCGTCCCCCTGCGGTGTCCGCGTGCTCCGGCCGGCCGTGAACGGTAGGTCGGAGCATCGGGGCGCACACAAGTGCGCAAGCTGCGCTGGGGCAGAGAACCGGCCACGCCGGCCGGGCTCCCCAGATGCACGGCAGTCGTCTCTGAAAACCCCTGGAAGCCCCGGACCGGAACCTTTTCGGTTATCCGTTCATGTGCGAACTTCCACGGCGGTCTCCGCAACGCGGAATCGACGTCGTTCTCGACACCTCCGTGCATGCCGAACGTCCTACGATCGCCACCCGTCAATCCGCAACGGTTCGAGTACGCCCGTACCGGGGGATGTCGGGGCCATGTGTGCGGGCAGTCATGCCCCTGCCGACCAGGAGGAGGCGGGCATGGATTCACACGAGCATCAAGATGATCGAGCCGCAGAAGGCTTCGAACCCCCAGTGGACCAAAGCCGGCCACGGCCGCACAGCGACGGAACGCCCCAGGGACGTGACAACACGGTCGCGGATATGGCCGGTGAGTTCGGCGCGGAGCTGGTGCGGGCCCTTCGCGCGGGCCTGGCCCAGGGGGCCGACTCTGCATACGGGCCCCGGGGTCTGTCCCAGCTGAGCTGGTATACCTTCGCGACCGAGTATGCGCGGGCGCACTGGCCGGGCCGGGCGGCGAAGACGCGGGACGAGGTCAGCGACGGGCTGACCGCCCATCACCCTGGCGATGCTCTGGGACGTTCCGGGCCGGCCGCGCGAGCAGGTGCTGCGTCGTGCCCTGCGCCACTGGGCCTTTGTCGTGCCCGGGGTCGGGGAGCGGGAGCTGCCGGTGGAGGACCGGCTGGTGCCGCAGTGGGTGGCGAATGCGTCCCGGCCCCTGGTCGACCTGCACGATCCGATCCTGGCGCGGGAGGTGCTGGAGTCGCTGCGCCGCAAGCTCGACGGCGGCGAGGCGGCCGTGGAGACGATGCGCCGTAAACGCAAGGTGCTGGTGCACGCCCTCCACTACGCCATCGAGCGGGGCGAGTTGGGCAGCCACCCGCTGGCCCGGATCCGCTGGCGGGTACCCAAGCCGGCGGTCGCGGTGGACCCGCGGGTGGTGGCCAACCGCACCAGGCACGGGATCTACTGACCGCCATCTCCTACGTCGGCGGATACCGCCGGGCGCGCGGCCGTCGCCTGGTCGGACTGTTCGCGGGCATGTACTAGGCGGGCCTGCGCCCGGAGGAGGCCATCGCCGTTGCCCTGCCGGACTGCCGGCTGCCCAGAACCGGCTGGGGGCGGCTGATCGCGCACCGCACCCTGCCCCAGGCGGGCAAGAGATGGACTGACACCGGCCGCCTCCACGACGAGCGCGGTCTGAAGAACCGCCCAGGGCGATCTCGCCGGCGCGTCCGCTGCTCACCGATGTGCTTGCCGTCGCGGTCGGGGTCGGACTCGCCGTCACATCGGACGTCGGAACCGGCGTCGGTGTCGCGGTCGTGGTCGGTGTTTCGGTCGTGGTCGCGACCGACGATGTGCTCGGGGTGGGGGTCGCGTCTGGGCTGCCGCCCGCGAGAGCGGTGCCGGTGATCGCGGCGGCCAGGGCTCCCGTGGTGAGCAGGATGATGGATGTGCGTTTCATGGCGAACCTCCTGCGGATGCTGTGTGGTGCTCCGAGGTTCGCCCGAGCCGTGATAGGGCCGCGCTGCGTCAGTGCTAAGAGCGGGCCTAAGCCTCGATCCACCGACTGTCCCGTGTCCTGTGGATAGAGAAATGAAGAGAGGTGCCTGCTGACCTGCGAAGATGGGAGTTACCACACAACCATCACGCACAATCAGCAAGGCACCTCGTAGATG
>NZ_JBSFMS010000026.1:0-66478 GCF_053599675.1 Streptomyces sp. NPDC000880
CCGGCCGTCCCGCCACTTGTGACCGTTCCGCCGGCGGTGACCGTCGCGGTTGCTGCCGGCTCCGCGGCGGGCGCGACCTGCACCTGGCCCCAGGCGCGTTGGCGGGTCAGCGCGTGATGGTGAAGTGGTCCACCCGCTCGCCGGTCTCCGCGAGTGCGGAGACCTTCAGCTCCGGGCGCTTCCCCGTCGTCACCTCGACGGCGAGGAACGAGAACCCGGTGTAGCGCACCCGTGACCACTCCACGGCCTCGGTGGCCTTCACGCCGTCCTTGTCCCAGTGGTACGACGGCACGCTCTCGAGGTCGGCGACATGGCCCTCGTAGCTGTCCGGCACCGGGAAGCTGTACAGCGCCTTACCCGCGCCGCCCGCAGTGACGTACACGATGCCGTCCCGTACCGAGCTGATGGACTCGCCGATCGGCACCGTGCGCTTGATGCCGCCGCCGCGCAGCGCGTCGGTGCGCTCGTACACATGGTTGTGGCCGTTGACGACCAGGTCCACGCTGTGCTTGTCGAAGAGCGGCACCCACGCGTCGCGGACGCCGCCGTCGGAGGCGTGCTGGTTCGTCGTCGAGAAGGCGCAGTGGTGGAAGAACACCACGATGAAGTCAATGTCCTTGTTCTTGCGCAGCTCGCCCAGGCGCTGGTCCAGCCAGCGCGTCTGAGCGCCGCCCGTGTAGCCGGTGTTGGCGCGGATCTCGGTGGAGACGTCATTGGCGTCCAGGGCCACCACACCGACATTGCCGTACGTGAAGGCGTAGACGCCCGGCGACTTCACGGGGTCCAGGCCGCCGTCCGGCAGGGTCCAGCGCGCGTTCTGCCCGCCGTAGCCGTTGGGGGAGTACCAGGCCTCCATGTCGTGGTTGCCGGTGGTCACCATCCACGGCACCCGCGAGGCCACGGTCTCGGTCTGCGCCAGGAACTGGTCCCAGACGCGCGCGTCATAGACGTCCGTGCTCAGGCCCTGGCCACTGGGGTCGGCGTAGCAGATGTCTCCCGCGTGCAGATGGAAGACCGGGTTCTGGCCGAGGATCACCTGGTCGTTGGCGAGGGCGTCGTACGAGACACCCTGGTCGCCGAAGGCGGTGAAGACGAACGACTCGGCGTGGGACGGAGCCGTGCGGAAGCTGCTGACGGTGTTGATGTTACGGGCGTCCGCCGGGTCGAAGCCGTCGTGGCCCACGCCGTAGTAGTACGTCGTACCGGGACGCAGCCGCTCCAGCGAGACATGCAGGTAGTACTGGTCCACCGCGGGCAGCTTGGCCGACAGCGACGGCGTGTGCAGCGACCGTACCTCCGCCTGGAACTTCTGGCTCAGTTCCCAAGGTCGCAGACCCACCCGCAGATAGGGGTTCTTCACCGCGAACGGCACCTGCCAGGAGACCGCCATCTTCGTCTTGGGGTCGGAGCCGAAGGCCAGGTGCCGGCCGAAGGGGGCCACCAGCGCCCCGTCGACCCGGGGGGCGGCCGACGACGGCAGGAAGGAGCGGGCGGAGGTGGCCGCGCTCGCGGTGGTGGCGCTGGAGCCGAGCAGTCCGGCGCCGGCGACGGCGCCGGCGGCCAGGGATCCGGCCCGCAGCAGTCCGCGGCGGCCGATGCGGGCGCGCAGATACTCGTGCTGCTCCGGCATCGTCATACGGGAGGCGAGGTCGTCGGGGATCCCGACCCGGGGTGTATCCATGGGCAAACCGTTACAGCGGTGGGTGGCGGATACATGTATCACGGTCGTCCAGTTGACGACCTAATCGCAATGTGTCCACCAAATGGACCTATGGCCGACCCCTGGTCGATACCGCCCGGAGAACCGACGGGAGGCAGAGGCCTGGCGTGGGTGGGTGGCCCCTGCCTCCCCCGGCGTCGCAGGTCAGCCGTGGGTGACCTGGAGTTCCTTGATGCCGTTCAGCCAGGCCGAGCCAGCCGGCGCGGGCCGCCCGCGAGGTGCAGGTCGGGCAGGACGTCGGCTAACGCGTTGAAGATCAGGTCCTCGCACCTGGGGTGAAACGCCCCGGGGCTTGACAAGACCTGTTCGTACAGATGGGGGCGTAGATCGGTGAGTTTGTCTGGGTTTCTGGCGTCTGCTATTCCGCTTCGTACAGGCCAAAAGGCCTGTGGGACGGCTCACCCTGGAGGGACCCTGTCGGGGGTCTGAAATGTGACCTGCGCCTCGAAGTTGGCGCGTCGGGTGGCTCGGCGCAGCGCCTTGAGGACGGTCGAGCCGATGGTGAGGGTCAGTACGACCGTGAGCACGGCGCGGCCCAGGTCCCAGCCGAACGACGTCGCCGCGCAGTAGGCGAGGAAGCGGACCAGGTTCTCGTGGACTGGATCGCCGGGGTGGAAGGAGATGCCGGAGGAGAGGCCGCCGATGTACGTCCAGCCCTGGAGGTTCATCACGGTGCCGTAGGCGAACGCGGCGACGGCTCCGTACACGCCAAGCATCAGCAGCTCCGCGCGGCCGCGCAGCCGGTCCGGGCCGGGCAGGAGCCCCGCGCCCATCGTGAACCAGCCCATCGACAGCATCTGGAACGGCATCCACGGGCCTACACCGCCGGTGAGCAGGGCGGACGCGAACATCGTGACCGAGCCGAGTACGAAGCCGAAGCCCGGGCCGAGGACCCGGCCGCTCAGCACCATCAGGAAGAACATGGGCTCCAGGCCCGCGGTGCCCGCGCCGAGGGGGCGCAGGGCAGCCCCGACCGCGGCAAGCACGCCGAGCATCGCCACCGCCTTGGCGTCCATCCCGGTGTCGGCGATCGTCGCGACGACGACGGCCACGAGGAGCGGGAGCAGCGCGGCGAAGAGCCAGGGGGCGTCGGCGGAGTGGGCGAGCCCGGAGTCGGCGTCCGCGAGCAGCGGCCAGCCGAAGGCGATGACGCCGATAGCGCTGATCAGGGCGAGAGCGGCGATGGAGCGGGGGCCGAGGCGTACGGCGCGGGCCTGGGGCGTGGTCATAGCGCCTCCCGGACCTGGGCCACGGTCAGCCACTGCTGAGGGGCCAGGACCTTGGCGACCTGCGGCGCGAAGGCGGGGGAGGAGACGACGACCTCGGCGGTCGGGCCGTCCGCGAGGATCTCGCCGTCGGCGAGGATCACCACCCGGTGCGCGAGCTCGGCCGCCAGCTCCACGTCGTGGGTGGCCAGGACGATGGCGTGCCCTTCGGCGGCCAGGGCCTTGAGGATGCCGACGAGGCGGGCCTTCGCCGCGTAGTCCAGACCGCGGGTCGGCTCGTCGAGGAGGAGCAGCGGGGGCCGCCCGGTGAGCACGATGGCCAGCGCGAGGGCGAGGCGCTGCCCTTCGGAGAGGTCGCGGGGGTGGGTCGCGTCCGGCACGCCGGGCAGCAGCTCGCTGACCAGGGCCCGGCAGGAGCCGGGGGCGGCGTTCGCGTCGGCGTCGGCGGCCGCGCACTCGGCGGCCACCGTGTCCGCGTACAGCAGATCGCGCGGCTCTTGCGGGACGAGGCCGACCTGGCGGACGAGCTCGCGGGGGTGGGTGCGGTGGGGGGTGCGGCCGCCGACGAGGACGGTGCCGGAGGTGGGCTCGACCATGCCGACGAGGGCGGCGAGGAGGGTGGACTTTCCGGCGCCGTTGCGGCCCATGAGGGCGATGGTCTCGCCGGGGGCGACGGAGAGGGCGAGCCGGCGGAGAGCCTCGATGCGCCCGCGCCGAACGCCGAGCGCGCGGACCTCGGCGAGCGGGGCGCCCGGGCTGGGGCTCCGTCCCGGACCCCTCCCCGGACCCTTCCCCCTACGCCCTGGCGGGCGTGGGGGGACCCCCACCTCAATCGCCGGCGGGGCTCCATTGGAGCCCGTCCGGCGGGAAAACAAGCCCGTCCGGCGATTGAGGACTGGGGGTCCGGGGGCGAAGCCCCCGGTAAAGGGAAGGGGCGGAGTGGGGGAAAGCCCCGTCAGGTGGTCCCGCAACGCACCCGCCCGACGCCGCGCGTCCCGCACCGACAGCGGCAGCGGGTCCCAGCCCGCGAGCCGACCCAGCGCCACCACCGGCGGATGCACCGGCGAGATCGCCATGATCTGTGCCGGCGCCCCGATCACCGGGGGCGTCCCGGGCGCGGGCAGCAGGATGACCTGGTCCGCGTACTGCACTACCCGCTCAAGGCGGTGCTCGGCCATCAGGACCGTCGTGCCCAGGTCGTGGACCAGACGCTGGAGGACAGCCAGCACCTCCTCCGCCGCCGCCGGGTCCAGCGCCGACGTCGGCTCGTCGAGGATCAGGACCTTCGGGTGCGGCGTGAGCACCGAGCCGATCGCGACGCGCTGCTGCTGACCGCCGGAGAGCGTGGCGATCGGGCGGTCGCGAAGCTCGGCCAGGCCGAGCAGGTCGAGGGTCTCCTCGACGCGGCGGCGCATCACCTCGGGGGCGAGGCCCAGCGACTCCATGCCGTACGCCAACTCGTCCTCGACCGTGTCGGTGACGAAGTGGGCGAGCGGGTCCTGGCCCACCGTGCCGACAAGATCGGCGAGTTCGCGGGGCTTGTGGGTGCGCGTGTCGCGGCCGTCGACGGTGACGCGGCCGTGGAGAGAGCCCCCGGTGAAGTGCGGGACGAGCCCGGACACGGCGCCGAGCAGCGTCGACTTGCCGACACCGGACGGACCGACGAGGAGCACCAACTCGCCTTCGGGGACGGTCAGATCGACGTCGCGGATCGCGGGAGCGTCGGCGTCGCCGTACGTCACCGATACCTCTTCGAAGCGGATCACGGGGTCTCCTTCGAGGGGAGCGGGGCCACGAAGGCGGGGAGCAGGCCGATCAGGACGCTCGCGGCGGGCCACAGTGGCAGCGTCGGCGCGGTCAGCGGTATGACGCCCGGGTGCAGCGCCTCCGGGGCGTATGTACCCGCCCTGATCAGCAGCGCGGCGACGGCCGCGCCGGAGCCGGCGATCAGCCAGGAGCGCGGGCCGAAGCGGTCGGGGCGGTAGCGGGTGCGTACGGAGCGGCGGCCGCCGAGCCACAGGCCCGCGAGGGCGGCGAGTAGCCCGGCGACGAGGAGCGGCAGACCGTACGACGCGCCCGCGGCGGCCAGCAGTCCGTACGAACCCGCGCAGACGCCGAGGAGTCCGCCGAGGGTGAGGACGGTCGTCGTCCGGCGTACGGCGGGTGGGACCTGGGCGGTACGCCCGTATCCGCGCGCGTCCATCGAGGCCGCGAGCGCGACGGAGCGCTCCAACGCGCCCTCCAGGACGGGCAGTCCGATCTGGGCGATCGCCTTGATGCCGCCGGTGGGGCGGCCGCGCAGACGCCGGGCGGTACGCAGGCGTACGACGTCGGCGACCATGTTCGGCGCGAACGTCATGGCGACGACGACAGCGACGCCGGCCTCGTACAGGGCGCCCGGCAGCGACTTGAGCAGCCGCGCCGGATTCGCGAGCGCATTCGCGGCGCCCACGCAGATCAGCAGGGTCGCCAGCTTGGCGCCGTCGTACAGAGCGAAGACCAACTGTTCGGCCGTGACCCGGCCACCGACACGGACGCCCTTCGCCCAGTCGGGCAGCGGCACTTCGGGCAGCGTGAACAGGGTTTGCGTACCGGGGATCGGGGAGCCGAGGAAGACCGAGAAGAGCAGCCGGACGACGAGCACGGCGAGGCCGAGCTTGACGAAGGCGCCGTAGGAGCGGGCCCAGGGGGCGTCGGTGCGGCGGGCGGCGACGACGTATCCGGCGACGCCGACGAGGAGGCCGAGGAGGAGGGGGTTGGTGGTCCGGGACGCGGCGGTGGCAAGCCCGAGGGCCCACAGCCACCAGGCCCCGGCATGGATGGCGTTGCTCCGATTCGCCTCGGGCGCGCGGAGCCGGAGTCTGCGGGTCGCCTCCGGCGCGGGGGTGCGGGTCGCGGGTTCCGGGTTGGTCGGTGCTGTGCGGTGCGGGTTCTGGGGTGTGGCGCCTGCGGCGAGGGTGGGGGTTTCGGGGTGCGTCGCCGGTGTCGCTGTGTGCGGGCTTCGGGGTGTGGCGCCTGCGGCGGGGATACGGGACGCGGCTTCCGCAGTGGTCGGGCCCGGCGGCCGGGTTCGCCCGCGAGGCCACCCACCGGACAGCAACCACCAACGCCCCCTGGCCCACGGCAACCACGGACCCGGTACCGGCCCCGTCGGGCTGGACTCCTCGGGGCCGGCGGCGTACTGGCCGTTGCCCAGTGCCCCGGTGATTGCCGCCGATCCCCTGCGGGGCCCACCCTGCACGGCCTCTCCCCACCGGGACGGGACGGCCGCGGGCGCGTTCCTGTCGGGGGTCGCCCGCGAAGCCACCCATCGGAGAGTAACCATCAACGCCCCCAGGCCCACGCTCACCGCGGACCTGGGTACCTGCGGCGGCGGGACTGCCACACAGCCGCCACGCCCAGCGCGAGGACTGCCGCGAGGCCCGCCAGCATGCCCACCGATGGGCCGCTGTTGTCGTCGGCGGCGTCCGCCTTGGTCGCGGCCGGGGCCTTCGGCCCCGTTGCCGCGACCTGCTCGCCGCAGCCCGTCTCCGGGTAGCCCGAGATCGCGCAGAGCAGCGCCTGGCTGTTGTACCGCAGCGGCTTCGCCACCTCCGCCAGCGCCTCCGCGGTCGTCGCGTCCGGCCGCACCTGCGCGCACGCCACCCGTGACGCCGGGGGTGTCTCGCCCGAGGGGGCGTCCGCCTGCGTGCCGGAGTCGATGACGAGCGCGATCCGCTTCGCGCCCGACTTCGGTCGCGTACCGCCGCAGATCGCCTCGAAGTCCGCAGCCGTACGCGGCTTCGCCGAATCTGCGCTGTCCTCGCTCACCGAGAAGCGGAAGCCGTTCACCGAGCCGTCCGCGGGCTTAGCCGTCGCGGGGCCCTCTGTCGCGTACGTCCATGTGCCGCCGCTGCTCTGCCAGAACGACCAGTAGCGGTAGCCGGCCGCCTGCGCCGGCCCCGCGCCCAGCACCGTCAGTGCGGTGCCGAGCGCGAGGACCAGGGCGAGCAGACGCGTACGCATCAGCGCTGCTGGTTCTTGCGGCGGCCGCTGAAGAGGATGCCCGCGCCGACGCTGGCGACGAAGAACGCGCCGACGATCCACCACACCCCGTCGCCCGAGCCGGAGTCGGAGGAGCCGGAGTCCTTCTTGTCAGCGGCCGCCTCGGGCTTCTCCGGCGCCGGGCCCGTCGCGTTCAAGCCCGCCACCAGGTTCGTACCGCCGAAGCTCTTCGGATCCGCGCCGGCCGCGTGCGCCGCCAGGATGAGCTGGGCGTAGGCCGCGGGGCCTGACTCCTTCGCCCAGGCCGCGGAGTTCTGCTGCAGCCACGCGAGCGGCTTCCTCGCCTCGTCGCCCAGGCCCTGCGCGGTCAGCGCGACGACCGCGTCCGCCGTGTTCCCGAAGTCCGGCTTCGGCTTCGGGTCGGTCGCGCCCGGCATCGGCGGGGTGTCCAGGTGTCCCGTCTTGGCGAGCGCGGTCGCGAGATACGCCGCGCCGTTGTGCGCCGAGCCCTCGAGGGTCGTCGACTTCTCGCAGACCGTGCCCTTCGCGTCCTTCGCGCCCGCGGTCACGACAAGCCCCTTGCCGTGCGCCCCGAGCACCGCGGCCGCCGTGGAGTCGGCGACGATCCCCGGCTGCTTCGGCTGGAAGACGAACGCCCCGCCGTCCTTCCCGCCGCACGGCTGTGCGAACGTCAGCAGTGCGTCGTACGGTGTCTTGCCGCCCTTCGACTTCGCTTCGTCCGGCTTCTCGCCTGCCGCCGCGAGCGCGCCGACAACTATGGAGGTGGAGTTCGCGTCGCTGGCCCCGCCCGGGTTGTAGCCCCAGCCGCCGTCCGCGTTCTGGACGGACTTCAGCCAGCCGACCGCCTTCTTCACGGTGGCGTCCTGCCCCCCGAGCGCGGCGAGCGCCTGCACGGCGGCCGCGCTTGCGTTGGAGTCCAGCGGCAGCTTCGCGTCGCACGGCTTGGTCGCGTCGGCGCGGTACGAGGGGAAGGCCCCGTTGTCGCACGGCTGCCCGGTCAGCCAGTCCACCGCCTTCGCCGCAGGCTTAAGGCCGACCGTGTCCTGCGCGAGCAGCGCCAGCGACTGCCGCCAGACTCCGTCGTAGGTCGGATCGCCCGTGCCGTACAGGCCGGACGGCAGCACGGTGGAGGGCGTCGGGGTCGGCGCTGCGATCGCGGCCGGTGCGGCGGCCGAGGCGATTGCCATGCCGAGTACGGCGGAGGCGGCGAGCGCTGCGGCGCTGCGGCGAAGGGTGGTCATGGCGGGCTGGGCCTCTCCTGCGGGAGCCGGGCACAGGCACGCTGAGGCACCAGGGCTCGGCTCCGTATCCTCGACGGTGCCTGCCACCGGCGGTTCCGGTGGCGACGAGCCGGTCACGACCGCGTACGAGGCATTCCGACTCGCCGCCTGTGACGGCGGCTCACGGCTGCGGGTCAGTGCCGGATTTGCGCCGGCTTCCCCCCGTACGGGCATGATGACGACTCGCTCACTCTACCGGCCGGTCGCGGGCGATGCCCGGAGCCGCTGTCTGGCGAGGCTGCGCAGCCCACTCCCGCACGGTGGCGACGTAGATGAGCCCGAGTTCGACCCGGCGTCCGACCCGCGGCCTGTGGTGGCACTGGTCGCCGACCAAACTGAGCCCCGTTGGCCGCCCTCCCCCTATACCTTCGGGCGCATGGCTGACGAGATCTTCAAACACCCGCGGCTGGCTGCAATTTACGACCCGCTCGATCCCGATCGCAGCGACCTGGATGCCTACCTCCACCTCGCAGAGCAGTTCGGTGCGGGGCGGGTGCTGGACATCGGCTGCGGCACAGGCGTATTCGCACTCCTGCTGGCTGATTGCGGGATCGAGGTCGTCGGTGTTGATCCCGCCCAAGCCTCCATCGATGTGGCCCGGGGCAAGCGGGGCAGCGATCGGGTTCGCTGGATCTGCGGTGACGCGACAGCGCTTCCGCCGTTGCAGGTCGACCTCGTCACCATGACGGCGAACGCTTCCCAGGAAATCGTCGCCCCGAGCACATGGCAGAAGACACTGAAAGGCGCTTACGAAGCACTCCGGCCGGGTGGGCATCTCGTATTCGAGACTCGGGATCCGTCCAAGCGCGCCTGGGAAACGTGGAACCTCGAAACCTCGTACGGCGTCACGAACATTCCGGACGTCGGTGCGGTCGAGAGCTGGGTCGAGTTGATCGAGGTCACCGGACCGCTGGTGACATTTCGCTGGAACTACGTGTTCGCTGCGGACGGGCAGATGCTGACGTCCGATTCAACCCTGAGGTTCCGTGAGCGGCAGGAAGTCGAGGCGGACCTGATCGCGCATGAATATGTACTGCAAGAAGTGCGCGACGCACCCGATCGGCCAGGCAAGGAGTTCGTCTTCGTCGCTCTCCGGCCGGCGCCGTGATCGACGGATCATGACTGAACCGACGGAGGTTCGGTCGTTCCTGACAACAGTCCGACGCTCGAGAGGCGCGCCTCCCCCTGCGCAATGGCCCCGCCTCAGGAGGGCCGCTGCCACATCCGCAGCTAACTAGAACTGGTTCTAATGATTCGCCCAAGTCGACTGTGTTACTGGGGGGTTGGCTGACCTGCGACGATTCGCCGGCGCGAGGCATCTGTCGGGCGACGCCTGAAGACCTCTTTTCTCCCAGCAGTCCTTAACCCACATGTCGCCGATCGATCATCTACAACAGCGGCTGGAGTTTCCCCAAGCCGAACAAGCTCGCGGGCATGACTTCCAACTCCCGCTATGTATCCGGGCTGAAGCGTGCCGCGTTGGTCACGACGGCAGCTACGACTGCCGTTTTGTCCCTCGTCCTCGCTCCGGCCAGCCAAGCCGCATCCGCTGAAGCGCGCCTTCCGTTGGGCGATGCCAATCTGTCGGAGACTCGCAGCAGACAGACCTTGGCCGACGGCGTCACACTGACCCGCATCGTCCGTGGGACCGAGCCCGCTCCGGCCGACCAGATCAACACCACGACGCGTGGCCCCTGGGTCGTCAACGTGTTGACGATCGACCCCAAGAAGACCCGCGGGCACCTGAAGGCCACCTACGGACCGGACCTGGCCAAGGTTGAGAAGACCACCGACCTCGTTCGCTCCTCCGGGGCCCTGGCCGGAGTCAACGCCTCCTTCTTCACCTTCACCGCCAGTGCGCAGTACCCCGGCGACCCGGTGGGCCTGGGCCTGTTCGGTGGAAAGCTCCTCAGCGAGCCCGTCAACGACAGCGCTGAGGCCAACTTCGTCGTGGACGCCAAAACCAACCGGGTCCTCATGGGCAAGCTGAGCTGGTCCGGTGGCGTGCAGAACAAGAAGACCATGGCCACGCTGCCGCTGGAGTTCATCAACCACCCGCCGGTCGTTCCGGCCGCTTGCGCCGGTCTCGCCGACCAGACCCAGTGCACCGTGCCCGGCGATGTAGTGAAGTTCACCCCGGAGTTCGCCGAGGCCACGCCGTCCGGAGCGGGTCTGGAGGTCGTCCTCGACAAGCACGACTGCGTGGTGCGTACGTCGACGACCCGTGGCACGGCGCTGAAGGACGGTCAGACGTCCCTGCAGGCGACGGGCCGGGACGCGGCGTCCCTGCTGCAGGTAGCGGGAAAGGGATGCCTCAAGGAGACCTCCACCCTGGTCAACGAGCAGGGTAAGAAGCTCACGCCGAGCAAGGGGATGTTCGGCGTGACCGGCCGCTACCGGCTCACGGCGGACGGCGAGATAGTGGTGCCGGCCGGTTCGGACAGCTTCTTCGCGCGCAACCCCCGCACCATCGCCGGCACGACGAAGGACGGGAAGATCGTGCTCGCGACGATCGACGGCCGCATGACCACCAGCGTCGGCACCACGATGGACGAGACGGCTGCCGTCGCTGACGCGCTGGGCATGTACAACGCGGTCAATCTCGACGGCGGCGGCTCCACCGCCATGTCGGTCAAGGGCGCACTGGTCAACCAGCCGAGCGGGACGAGTGAGCGGGCCGTCGGTGACGCCCTTGTCTTCATGAACACCCCGTACCACCGCAGCGAGGGCTGACGCTGTCGGCACCGCGATGACTGGCCCGGGCCTCTTGGCCCGGGCCAGTCCTGTTCACCGGGGCATCGTGGGGCGGATGGCCGCCGGGGGCGGAGCGGTGCCGGGCGGCGGTGACGATCAGCGCGGCGCCCGCGATGAGCACCGCGAGTGCCGCCAGGGCTGCGGTGATCCATCCCGTGCCCACCAGTGCATCGGCGAGGGGGCGTTGGGTATCGACCAGGCGTAGGGCGTAGCCGATGAGCAGGAATATCACCGCCGCCGCGACGGACAGGATCGGAGCGACCACAGTCAGCGCCGCCAGCAGCCCGCGGCCACCCGTCGAAGCATCCACCTCTTGTGGGCGCTCAAGACGGCGGTCCGCGGAACTTACGGCCGCGGGCCCGCAGTCGGAAGTAGGCGGTGTACTCGGCGGCAGCCGCAGCCGAGATGGCCTCGGTCGCGGCCGGCGCCTGGATGCGCAGACGCCCGGCGTCGAACTGCACGCCGGGGCGCCTCAGGACCTCGCGGATTTCCGGGGTGTCCAGGGCGAGGCGCAGCACCTGCTCGAAGTCTGTTCTGTCTTCCGCCTCGAGGTGGTCAGGCGCATGCATCGAAGAGTCCCCCGATCGTGTCTGTCCACGGGCCACCAGCCGCGACCGCGGGCTTGCCGCGCTCGCCGGATTGCGGGCAGACGGGAAGGTGCATCGCGGATGCCGACGTGGTGACGTCCTGTTCCGGTGAGGCGGCAGTCCCTAGAATCTACAGCACTGTAGAAGTTGCTGGGGGTGACCGCGGCCACCTCGCGCGGCAGGCGGCCGGGCCACCACTCAGTACGATGAACCACCCAGGCAGCGTGTGGGCACCACGGCGGGAGGGGATGGACGTGACGCACCAGAACAAGGGCGGTCTGGACCAGCCGAGTCGGCGCGGCCAGGGCGAGCTGGAAGCACAGGTGCTGTCCACGCTGCGTCAGGCCTCGGGGCCCGCGACCGCGGCCTGGGTGCAGGAGCGGCTCGGAGGCAGCCTCGCCTACACCACGGTGATGACCATCCTGACCCGCCTGCATGCCAAGGGGGCAGTGGCCCGGCAGCGCGCGGGCCGGTCCTTCCAGTGGACTCCGACCGCGGACGAGGCGGGACTGGCTGCGTTGCGCATGCGGAAGGTCCTGGACGCCGAGGCGGACCGGGAGGCGGTCCTGGCCAGCTTCCTGACCGCCCTGACGCCGGGCGACGAACAGCTGCTGCGTGACCTGCTGGCCCAGGCGACCGACGAGCCGGAAGAGTAGGTGTCATGGGCGTCTTCGTCTTCCTGCCCCTGGTGCTGCCCTTAACTGCCTGGCCCATCGCACGTCTGGCCGCGCACCATCTGCACCCGCGTACCGCGACCCGGCTGCTGTCCGCGGTCGCGGGGGTGCTTGCGGTGTGCAGCACGCTGTGTCTGGCGCTGCTGGTGGTGGTCGGTACCGCGCAGCTGCCGGGTAATCCGCTCCCCGACGGCTGGTCGGACCCGGAGGTGCGCGAGGCGGTGCCCTACGACGAGGTGGCGGGCAAGGCCGCCATCCCCGCCCTCATCGTGGTGATCACGGCCTGTGTGAAGGCGTCGTGGCGGCATCAGCGCGTGCGCCGTAGCGCCGAACGCGCGCTGATCGGACTGCCCGATACGCCGGTGGCGGTGCTGCCCGACGGCGTGCCCTACGCCTACGCGCTGCCCGGCAGACGGGGCCGGATCGTGGTGTCCACGGCGCTGCTGACGTGCCTGGACGCGCCGGAGCGGCGCGCGCTGTTCGCACACGAGCGGGCCCACCTGACCTGCCGTCACCACTGGTTCCTGCTCACCGTGCAGCTGGCTGCACGGGCCAACCCGTTCCTGCGGCCTTTGCGCACCGCTGTGACCTACACCGTGGAGCGGTGGGCGGACGAGGACGCCGCCGACGCGGTGGGCAACCGGCGGGTGATGGCCCGCGCCATCGGCAAGGCCGCACTGGTCTCCCGCGGCGCGCCCGCGGCGACGCTCGCCGGCATGGCCGCGCCGGGTCCGGTGCCGCGCCGGGTCGCGGCCCTGCTCGGCCCGGCCCCTGCCGCGCGCACCTGGCCGTCCGTCTTCACAGGCGTGGGCATGGCAACCTGGGCCGCCGCAGCCGGTACGACGGTCTCGGCCCTGTCCTCGGCGAATTCGGCGGTCACCTTGTTCTTCGTCCTGAAGGCGGCCACGTCGCTGTGACAGTGGGGTTTCCGCAACAAAGGTGAGGGGCGTTCCGGCCGGGCCGGAACGCCCCTCACCTTCGAATCCGGGTTTACAGGTCGAACTCGTGGGGCTGCAGGTCGAGCGTGAAACAGGCTTCGCGGACGATGGCCTGTTCGGTCTTGTCGAAGTCGCCGTCGGCGCCGCCGATGACGATACCGATCTGGATGACGGCGCGGGCCTCGGCGGGCTTCTTCTTCGCCTTGGCGATCTCTTGGAGCACGCTCACCTTGCCGAAGTCGAAGTCGGCGGTGAGCTTGTTCAGGTTCTCGTCGAAGCGGCGCTGCAGGTCGTCGGCGGGGAAGTTCTGCAACACCTCGTTGCCGGCGATGAGCTGGGCAACCCGGCGGCGTTCGGACGGGTCGATAGTGCCGTCGGCGGCCGCGACCAGCGCGCACATCGCCATGCTCGCGTCGCGGAACGCGCCGCTCTTGAGATCGTTCTTTTTGGCGTTGAGCTGGGTCTGCATCGTCGATGCGGATTCCTTGATGCGATCCCACAGTGCCATGAGGACTCCGTACGGGTCAGGGGCTGTCCGGACCGTATGGGGGCGGCCCGGACCACCGCTTCTTCTACAACAGTGTAGAAGCTATCAGGGGCGGCAGGAGCACCTCGGTCCTCTCTGGTGGCCGCCAGCGTGGTGACCCCCGTGGTGGCTGACGGGGAAGCGGGTGAGCGCGTCGTGGCTGCCCGGGAACATCCGGGCCGCCTCTCGCTTTTTCTACACGCGTGTAGAAACATAATGGTTGGGACTCCCTGCCGGGGTCGCATCCCGTCCGCCCGGCGGGGAAGGTCCGAAAAGAGCCCAGGGGAGGCCGCAAGGCCGTCCGACCAGGAGCCTTTGCGGATCCTTTACCGTAAGGTCGGGGACACTGTCCCACCCCGAACCACCCCCGAATCACACCGGATCCGCCCGATCCGCCGAGCCGAGAAGGAGCAGCAGACCCGCAATGGGTGAGCCTCCCAGTATCAGCCGTGCCACAGCCCGCCCGCAGCCTTTGAGTCAGGGACCGGGGGTGGCACGGTGACCGAAGTACTCCTGTTGCTCCTTGCTCTTGCCCTGACCCTCGCCTGCGCGGTGTTCGTCGCGGCTGAGTTCTCCCTGACCACTGTCGAGCGCAGCGAGCTCGAACGCGCCGCCGCGGTCGACGAGCGAGGCGCCGCCAGTGCGCTGAAGGCCGCCAAGCGGCTGACCTTCCAGCTCTCCGGCGCCCAGCTGGGCATCACGGTGACCTCACTGGTCATCGGCATGCTCGCCGAACCGTCGCTGGCCGCGCTGCTGCGCGGCCCGCTGGAAGTCGTCGGTCTGCCGGCAGGGGCGGTCTCCACTGCCGCGACCCTGCTGGGCGTCACCATAGCCACGGTGGTGCTGATGGTGGTCGGTGAGCTGGTGCCGAAGAACTGGGCGATCTCCAGCCCACTGGCCGTGGCCAAGGTCGTGGCGGGCCCGCAGCGCGGCTTCACCGCCGCCTTCGCCCCGTTGATCCGGCACCTGAACAACACCGCGAACCATCTCGTCCGGCGCTTCGGCCTGGAGCCGCAAGAAGAGCTGGCCTCCGCCCGCACGCCCGAGGAGCTCGTCGCGCTCGCACAGCACTCCGCACGGGAAGGCGCGATGGAGAAGGACTCGGCCGAGCTGTTCGTTCGCACCCTGCACCTGGGCACGCTGACCGCGGAGAATGTCATGACGCCGCGCGTGGACGTCCAAGCCCTGGGAGCCCACGCCACCGCCACGGACGCCACCAATCTGACCCTGGCCACCGGCCTGTCCCGGTTCCCGGTCTACCGCGACAGCCTGGACCAGGTGATCGGCACCGTCCACATTCGCGACGTCCTCGCCCTCGATGAGGACAAGCGTGACCACACCCCTGTGACAGACCTGGCCACCGAGCCGCTCCTGGTGCCCGACTCGCTGCCCGTGGACCGCCTCCTTCAGCGGCTGCGGGAGAGCCGCACCATGGCTGTCGTCATTGACGAGTACGGAGGCACCGCCGGAGTCGCCACTGTCGAGGACATCGTCGAGGAGGTCGTCGGCGAGGTCCGCGATGAGCACGACCCGCACGAACAGCCCGACCTGATGCCCGTCGAGCCGTCACCTGACGGCCGCGCGGTGTGGGAGGCGGACGGCAGTATCCGCCTGGACCAGCTCGAAGAGATCGGTCTCGCGGCTCCCGAGGGCCCGTACGAGACCCTGGCCGGGCTGATCGCCACCCGGCTGGAGCGCCTCCCGACCCTGGCCGACCGGATCGAGGTGGACGGCTGGCAGTTCGCCGTTCTCCACGTCGAGCACCACCGTGCCGACCGGGTCCGCATCACCGCCACCGTCCCGCGGAGCGCGAAGGAAGCCCGATGACCACTGTCCAGCTTCTGATCGGCGCGCTGACGCTCATCACCAACGCGTTCTTCGTCGGCGCCGAGTTCGCCCTGATCTCCGTACGCCGCAGCCAGATCGAACCCCAGGCGCGCAAGGGCAACCGGCGTGCGAAGCCCACCCTGTGGGGCCTGGAACACCTCTCCGCCGTCATGGCCACCGCCCAGCTCGGCATCACTGTCTCCTCGCTGGTGCTCGGCGCGGTCGCCGAGCCGGCCATCGCGCACCTGCTGGAGCCGCCGTTCCACGCCATCGGCATACCCGAGGCGTTGATCCACCCCATCGCGTTCGTGATCGCGCTGACGGTGGCGACGTATCTGCACATGCTGATCGGCGAGATGGTCCCCAAGAACATCGCGCTCGCCGCACCGGCGCCGACCGCGCTGCTGCTCGGCCCGCCGCTGGTTGCCCTGACCCACGCGATGCGGCCGGTCATCTTCGGCATCAACGCGTTCGCCAACGCCATCCTGCGCCTGCTCAAGGTGGAGCCGAAGGGCGAGGTCGCCGCCGTCTTCACCGACGACGAACTCGCCCGTCTGGTCAAGGACTCCAGCGAGGCCGGGCTGCTGGACCCCGCAGACGGCGAGCGCCTTCAGGACGCACTGGAACTGGGCACCCGCCCGGTCGGGGAGGTGATGGTGGCGCTGAACAAGATGATCACCGTCGGGGGTGACATCACCCCGCAGCAGCTGGAGCGGGCCGCCGCGGCCTCGGGCTTCTCCCGGCTGCCGGTGACGGGCCCGGGGGACGAGGTGCTGGGCTATCTGCACATCAAGGACGCCCTCGGCGTCGCCGAGCGCACCCGGCCCTTCCAGCGCAGCGCCCTGCACCCGATCATCCGGGTCGAGATCGACAGCCCGCTGGACGACACCATGACCGCCATGCGGGCAGCCGGCACCCACCTGGCGGCCGTCACCGGTGACAAGGGCACCGTCATCGGCTTCGTCACCATGGAAGACGTTCTGGAGGAACTGGTCGGACCTGCTGCCGCCGCCTGACAGCCGGCACACGATCGATGCCCGGCAGGCATCCCTGCCGCCGGGCGTTGGCCAAGACCCGCGCGGTTTCTGGCTCGCGGGTCGGGCCCGACAGCAACGGCGCGTTGACTCGGGCCATGCCCGCGCAGCGGTGACAGTCCTGAAACAGTGTCAGAAAGCGTCGAGTGGCGGGAGGCGGCAGCCATGACCGAGCTTGTGGAACACGGAAAGCTGTTCAACGGCGGGGAGTTGACCGATCCTCTCGGCGGCGACGCCGACGAGGTTGTCTCGCCCCCGGGCGGTGGCCGCCGCACGCAAGGCCTTCGACGAAGGACCCTGGCCGCGGCCCCCGGGCGGTGGCCGCCGCACGCAAGGCCTTCGACGAAGGACCCTGGCCGCGGGCGACGCAGCGCTGTGGCCGCGGCACCGCTGATGCGGACACCTCGGGCCGAATCTAGACTGGCCAAGGCGTGGAAAGTCCTGATTAGGGAGATGTACGCCATGGCCAAGCGAGGGAACAAGCGACGCGCCCGTAAGAAGAGGAAGGCCAATCACGGCAAGCGTCCCAACGCCTGAGCCGACCGAGCGCACGGAAGCCGGTTGGCAGTCGCCTGCGGCAACCGTGCTCGAGATGGCGAGGCTCGTGGGCCCCAGCTCCGCAGTCGAAACTGCGAGCAGCAGTACATATGATGACAAGAACGGCATTACGGAATCGTGATCCCCGTACCCTCGAACCTGTCGACGGGATGAGATAAGTACGGGCCGTAGTACACCGCCGAATCCTGGTAGCGGCAGGCCGCCACAGGGTGGCCGCCGCTCCGCCACCGACCGCATGCTGCGCACGTTGCTGCGCCGCCGCAAGAAGTCGCTCATCGCCGAGGACGTCACCGTCACCGACAGGCCAGAGGTGCGGCGAGCGGTCTCGGCCGCGGCGCTCGGCAACATGATGGAGTGGTTCGATTTCGGCGTTTACGCCTACATGGCGGCCACGCTGGGCAAGGTCTTCATCCCGGCCAGTTCCCCCGGCGTGCAGGTGATCTCGAGCTTCGCCACTTTGCCGCGGCATTCGTCGTGCGCCCCCAGGTCGGGCCGCTGGTGGCCAGGCGCCAGCAGCAGCGTTCGCTGGACTTCATCAGGATCGGCCAGGAGGAAGGCGCCAAGATCCTCACCGGCGGCGGGCGACCGGCCGGTCTGGAGCGGGGCTGGTACGTCGAGCAGACGCTCTTCGGCGGGGTCGACAACTCGATGCGCATCGCCCGCGAAGAGATCTTCGGGCCGGTGATCTGCCTGCTGCCGTACGGGGACGAGAGCGACGCGGCGAAGATCGCGAACGACTCCGACTACGGGCTCAGTGGCAGCGTCTGGACCGCGGACGTCGAGCGCGGCGTCGATTTCGCTCGGCGAGTCAGAACCGGGACATACAACGTCAATACTCTCAGCCCCGATATGCTCGGGCCGTTCGGTGGCTACAAGAACTCAGGCCTGGGGCGAGAGTTCGGGCCCGAGGGGTACGGCTCGTACCTGGAGCACAAGATGATCCATCTGCCGGCCGAGTACGGGAGTGAGTGATGGGTGACCGCTGGCACGTCGAGGTCGACCGGAGCGTGTGCATCGGCTCGGGCATGTGCGTGAGCCACGCCCCCGAGGGGTTCGCGCTGGACTCGGCGCGGCAGTCGCATCCGCAGACCGCCGACACCGATGCCAATGAGCAGATCCTGGCGGCGGCGGAGAACTGCCCGGTGGAGGCGATCGCGATCAGGCTGCTGGACGGCGGGGAGCCGGTCTTTCCGCCGGAGGACTAGGCGCCTGCGGCAGGCTTGTTGCCCTCCCCGCCCCCCTACGCCCTGGCGGGCGTGGGAGGTACCCCCATCCCGAAACCGGGGGCTTCGCCCCCGGACCCCCGGTCCTCAAGCCCGGACAGGCCGGACCTTCCGGCCCCTCCGGCGTTTGAGGAGCCGGATCAGGGGCGGAGCCCCGACGGGGTATGGGGCGGAGCCCCAGTCAGGTCGATGAGGCGGCACACCGTCTCGATGTCGATCTTCACCTGGGCGATCGACGCCCGGCCCGAGAGCCAGGTGATCAGCGCCGAGTGCCAGGTGTGCTCGATCACGCGGACCGCGGAGAGCTGCTCCGGCGTCGGATTCTCCAGACCCATCGCGTCCAGGATGATCGCCGTCGTCTGCCGGGACACCGTGTCCACCTCGGGGCTCACGCTGCGGTCCGCGAAGGTCAGCGCTCGCACCATCGCGTCCGCGAGATGCGGTTCCCGCTGCAGCGCGCGGAACGCCCGCATCAGCGTCTCGGCGACCCGCTCCGCCGCGCTGTCCCCGGCCGGGGGCCGCTTGCGCAGTGTCGTGTGCATGTGCTGGAGCTGGTCCTGCATGGTGGCGACCAGCAGATGGATCTTGGAGGGGAAGTAACGGTAGAGCGTGCCGAGCGCGACGGACGAGGACTCGGCAACCTCGCGCATCTGCACCGCGTCGAAGCCGCCCCGGCTGGCCAGCTGCGCACTGGCGTGCAGGATGCGACGCCGGCGCGCCTCCTGGCGTTCTGTCAGGGGCGGCGACGACGGCCCCGGAGACTTGGCTTCCGCTCTCATATGTCCCGTTCCACGCCCGAGTCCGGATCGCACAGCATGCAGCGTGCCAGTCGTGGCGCGAATCACCTGATCCGGCCCTCACAGCGGCGCTACCTGCCGGTAGATTCGAAGCTCCTTGAACGATCAAGTCTGTAACTTGTTCTAGATTAGCGCGAGCGGTTACGCTCCGGCGAAAACGCAGTGAGAAGGGGGCCGTGAGTGACCGCTGAGGCCATAGAGGTCGGCCCTCGGTCGGGCCTGTCCGGGGGGTCGTCCGGGCGCCCGTCCGGCGGTGACGATCCGCTGCGCATCGCGCTCCTCACCTATAAGGGCAACCCCTTCTGCGGCGGCCAGGGCGTCTATGTCCGGCACCTTTCGCGCGAGCTCGCCCGGCTCGGCCACAGCGTCGAGGTGATAGGCGCGCAGCCCTACCCCGTACTGGACGAAGGCGTGCCGCTCACCGAGCTGGGCAGCCTCGATCTTTACCGGAGTCCGGACCCGTTCCGTACGCCGAAGCCCGGCGAGTACCGCGACTGGATCGACGCAGTCGAGGTCGCGACGATGTGGACCGGCGGCTTCCCCGAACCGCTGACCTTCTCGCTGCGCGCCCGGCGTCATCTGGCGGCGCGGCGCGGGCAGTTCGACGTCATCCACGACAACCAGACGCTCGGGTACGGGCTGCTGGCCGACCTCGGCGCGCCGCTGGTCACCACCATCCACCACCCGATCACGGTCGACCGCCAGTTGGAGCTGGACGCCGCGGACAGCTGGCGGCGGCGGGCGTCGGTGCGGCGCTGGTACGGCTTCACGCGGATGCAGAAGCGGGTGGCCCGGCGGCTGCCGTCCGTGCTCACCGTCTCCGGCTCCTCGCAGCAGGAGATCGTGGACCACCTCGGGGTGCGGAGCGATCGCGTCCATGTCGTGCACATCGGGGCCGACACAGACCTGTGGTCGCCCGACCCGGCAGTCGCGGAGGTCCCCGGCCGGATCGTCACCACGTCCAGCGCGGACGTCCCGCTGAAGGGCCTCGTACACCTGGTCGAGGCACTGGCGAAGCTCCGTACGGACAACCCCGCCGCCCATCTCGTCGTCGTCGGCAAGCGCGCGGAGGACGGGCCGGTCGCGCAGCTCATCGAGCGTTACGGGCTCGAGGACTCCGTCGAGTTCGTCAAGGGCATCACGGACGTGGAACTGGTCGACCTGGCACGGAGCGCGCAGATCGCGTGTGTGCCGTCGCTGTACGAGGGCTTCTCGCTGCCGGCGGCGGAGGCGATGGCGACGGGGACGCCGCTCGTCGCCACGACCGGAGGTGCGATTCCGGAGGTGGCCGGGCCGGACGGGGAGACGTGCCTGGCGGTGCGGCCCGGTGATGCGGGGGCGCTGGCGGCTGCGTTGGGCCGGTTGCTCGGCGATCCCGAGCTGCGTGTACGGCTGGGGGCGGCGGGCCGGGAGCGGGTGCTGGCCCGGTTCACCTGGCGCCAGGCGGCGATCGGCACGGCGGAGCACTACCGCGAGGCGATCGCGTCCCGGCAGCCCTCGGCCCGCTCAGCGGCCCCGTCTCCCGGCCGCTCCGCGGCCACAGGAGTTGCCCGGTGACGCGGTGCGCCCAGGCCCCTTTCCGCTCCGCGGTCCCGCATCTCGGCCGCTCCGCGGCCCAACGTACTTCCTGGGCACGGTGCGTCCAGGGCGCTCGCCGCTCCGCGGCCACAGGAACTGGTTCCTCCGACCTCGAAGGCAGGCCGACCTCGTGCTGACCGTCGACTTCTCCCGCTTTCCGCTTGCCGCAGGCGACCGCGTGCTCGATCTCGGGTGTGGCGCCGGGCGGCACGCGTTCGAGTGTTACCGGCGCGGTGCGCAGGTCGTGGCGCTCGACCAGAACGGCGAGGAGATCCGCGAGGTCGCCAAGTGGTTCGCCGCGATGAAGGACGCCGGGGAGGCGCCCGAGGGCGCGACCGCCACCGCCATGGAGGGCGACGCCCTCAACCTCCCTTTCCCCGACGAGTCGTTCGACGTCGTGATCATCTCCGAGGTGATGGAGCACATCCCGGACGACAAGGGTGTGCTCGCCGAGATGGTGCGGGTCCTCCAGCCCGGCGGGCGCATCGCCGTCACCGTCCCCCGCTACGGCCCCGAGAAGATCTGCTGGGCGCTCAGCGACGCGTACCACGAGGTGGAGGGCGGCCACATCCGCATCTACAGGGCCGACGAGCTGCTCGGCAAGATGCGGGAGGCCGGGCTCAAGCCGTACGGCACGCACCACGCGCACGCGCTGCACTCGCCCTACTGGTGGCTCAAGTGCGCCTTCGGCGTGGACAACGACAAGGCCCTGCCGGTCAAGGCGTACCACCAGCTGCTCGTCTGGGACATCATGAAGAAGCCACTGGCCACCCGCCTCGCCGAGCAGGCGCTCAACCCGCTGATCGGCAAGAGCTTCGTGGCGTACGCGACCAAGCCGCATCTGCCTGCGGCGGCCGCCAAGTGACCTCTCCGGGCCGCACGGAGCACCTCGTCCTGCCCGGGGTGCTCACCGCGGAGGAAGCCGCCGAGACGGTGGCGGGGATACTCGCCGCGCAGCGCGCGGACGGGGCGATTCCGTGGTTCCGCGGGCACCACCTCGACCCGTGGGACCACACCGAGGCAGCCATGGCGCTGGACGCGGCGGGCGAGCACGAGGCCGCGGCTCGTGCGTACGAGTGGCTGGCGCGGCACCAGAACCGGGACGGGTCCTGGTACGCCGCGTACCACGACGGCGACGCGGACCGCCCCACCGACCGCGGCCGCGAGACGAACTTCTGCGCGTACATCGCCGTCGGCGTCTGGCACCACTTCCTCGCCACCGGCGACGAGATGTTCCTCGACCGGATGTGGCCGGCCGTGTTCGCCGCGATCGAGTTCGTACTGGAGCTGCAGCAGCCCGGCGGCCAGATCGGCTGGAAGCGGGAGGCGGACGGCACTGTGGTGAACGACGCGCTGCTCACCGGCAGTTCGTCGGTCCATCAGGCGCTGCGCTGCGCGCTGGCGATCGCCGAGGAGCGCGAAGAGCCACAGCCCGACTGGGAGTTGGCGGCGGGCGCGCTCGCGCACGCAATATGCAGGCACCCCGAGCGCTTCCTCGACAAGAGCCGCTACTCCATGGACTGGTACTACCCGATCCTCGGCGGCGCGCTGACAGGCGTGGAGGCCAAGGCCCGTATCGAGCAGAGCTGGGACGATTTCGTGGTCCCCGGCCTCGGGGTGCGGTGTGTGCTGCCCAACCCCTGGGTTACCGGCGGTGAGAGTTGTGAACTGGCCCTGGCCCTGTGGGTGATGGGCGAGTCCGACCGGGCGCTGGAGATCCTCCAGTCCGTCCAGCATCTGCGGGCCGACGGTGGCCTGTACTGGACGGGGTACGTCTTCGAGGGAAACCGGGCCATGTGGCCGGAGGAGCTCACCACCTGGACGGCGGGATCGCTGCTGCTTGCGGTGGCCGCCCTGGGGGGAGATGAGGCCACCACCGCGGTCTTCGGCGGTGAACGGCTGCCGAGCGGGCTGGCGCCCGACTGCTGTTGAGCCATTCCGGCCGGCGGCTTCGCAAGCTCCCATCGCGGGGTGGTGATAGCCCGCGGGCCGGGGGCGGAGAGCCTTTTCTGCTCCCGGTGGCTGGCCCGTATTCCATGATGCGGGCGGGCGAGACCTTCGGCCCTCTGTCGACGGCATATACGCGTCGCGGGGTCGAGGTTGTATGCCGCCGCTTCCCGCGCATCGGTCCTTGTCTCCCGCGGTGCGGGAAGGCTGGACGATCAACGTGTGGCATTTCGTAGTGCTCATCGTGTGCGCTGTGGTGATCTATCTCTCCTGCGAGTGGTTCGTCAACGCGGTGGAATGGCTGGGCCGGCGGCTGAACGTCGGGAAGATGGCGGTGGGCAGCATCCTCGCCGCCTTCGGCACGGCGCTGCCGGAGTCCGTGGTGACCTTGGTGGCGGTGACCACCGGCGCCACCCCAGAAGCCAAACCTCGATCGGCTCCGCCCGCAGACCACCACGACCTGGAGGACGGACGGTGCGCTACCGCGGGTTGGGGGGCAGCGGGGTGTCCGTGTCAGAGATCGTCCAGGGTCAGTGAGGGGAAGGCCGATGAGACTCTGCTTTCTGGTGGAGGAGCACTACCGGTACGACGGCATGCCCGTTGAGGTGATCCGCCAGCTCACCGCCTGGGGGCACCGGGTGGATGTGCTGCGGCCGGGCAGCTCGCTGGTGCGAGTGTCCGAGGAGGTTCGGGCGGGGACCCACGACGCCTGGGTGCTCAAGACGGTGTCGGGTGGGCCGGGGCTGACGCTGCTGGAGGCCGCGGCGGCGGTCGGGCTGATGACGGTCAATGACGCGCGGTCGATCCGCGGGGTGCGGGACAAGGCACTGGCGGCGGTGATCGGGCGCAGCCGGGGGCTTCCGGTGCCACTGACGTACGTGGCGGCACGTCCGGAGGCACTGGCGGAGATACCGGAGGCGGAGTTTCCGCTGGTGGTCAAGCCCGCAGACGGGAGCTCCGGGCGGGCGGTGCGGCTGGTGCCGTCGCCGGACCGGCTGGCCGCGATGGGGACCGAGCTGGCCGGGGAAGGGATGCTGATCGCCCAGCCGTATGTGCCGAACTCGGGGGTCGACCTCAAGGTGTACTGCGTCGGCGGTGAACTGTATGCGACCGAGCGGTGTTCGCCGCTCCACCCGGACCGGCCGGTGGACGAGCGGCGTGTGCCGCTTTCCGCCGAGGTGGCCGGGATAGTCGCCGAGGTCGGGACGGTGTACGGGCTGGATCTGTACGGGGTTGACGTGCTGCTGGGGCCGGACGGTCCGGTGATCGTCGACGTGAACGACTTTCCGAGTTTCCGGCAGGTGCCGGACGCGGCGGTACGGGTGGCGCGGGCCGTGCTGGAGTTGGCGCGTACGGGCAGGACCGGGCCGGGCGCGGCGGCCGTCGCCCCCCTCCCGGAGCCGGTGCGGGTGCCGGCGCAGATTTCCGCGGCGACGGGCGGGGGCAGATGAGGATCTGCCTGATCACACCCGAGCCCGATCACCCGCTGCTGGCTGCCACCGCCGCCCTGTTGACACCCCGTCACCAGGTCGAGTCGGTGGATCCGGGCGCGCGGAGCGATGCGCCGCAGGAGCTGGTCGCCCCCGGTGCTCTCGCCGATGTCTATCTGCTGAAGGCGCGGACGCCGCGCGCGCTGGCCCTGGGCCGGTTCCTGGAGGAGCGCGGCGCTCCGGTGCTGAACTCGGCGGCGGCGACCGGGCTGTGCCAGGACCGGACGGCGATGGCCGAGCTGGCGCGGGGCGCCGGGTTGCCGTTCGCGGTCACCCGGACCGTCACCACACTCGCGCGGCTCGCGGCAGAAGGGGCGAGGTTCGCGTATCCGGTGGTGGTCAAGAGCCGGCACAGTCGGCGGCACGACCTCGTGGCCCGGATCGACGGCGCCGTACAACTGCGCGCCCTGGGCGCCGCCTGGCCGGACGAGTCGGTGGTGGTGCAGGAGTTCACCGCGAACAGCGGCTGGGACTACAAGCTGTGGGTGATCGATGGCGAGGTCTTCGCCGCCCTGCGCCGATCCGAACTGCTGGAGGCCGGCCGCGGTCCGACGCTGCCTCTCGCGCTCGGCGACCTGCCGGACGGCTGGCTGGATCTGGTGCGCCGGGTCGGCTCGGTCTTCGCGCTGGACGTGTACGGCGTGGACGTGATCGACGCGGGCAACGGTGCCCCGCTGATCGTGGACATCAACGCCTTTCCTGGGATACGCGGCCAGGCGGGCGCCCCGGAGGCACTGGCGGCGCTGGCGCTGCAGGCGGCCGAACGGGCTGCCGTCGCTTCTCAGTCGGGCGTGGGCCGGTCGAGGTGACGACGGGGAACCGCCCGGCGCTGAAGGTCTCCGCACTCGCGGAAACCGGCGAGCGGGTGGGCCGCTTCACCATCACGCGCTGACGCGCCGACCACCTCCGATGGTGACCGGTGTGAGTCAGCGGCCGGTCGAGCCGCCGTCGTCCCTGCGGTCGAGAGCACGCTGCAGGGCGGCGGAGGCTTTCTTGCGGTCGGACTCGCTCGTACGAGGAGTGTGACGGACGCGGCGGCGGACAGTCGTCTCGGTCATGATGATCGACTCCTCGAGATGGCTGACCCACGCGGCCGGACCCGCATGATGCGTCTGCGAGGCGCCGGAAGGGCCGCAGGGATTGCCCGCTTGGGGGCGCGGGCCCGCGACCGCCATTGGCCGGATGGAGCGCGTTCGGCTCATTCCAAGCCCAGTTAGTGGCGGCGCAGGCGGCCTGCCACCGCGTGGCCGACGAAGAGGTACACCACGGCGGCGAGGCCGTAGCCGGCTACGACGCGGGCCCATGCCTCGTCGAAGGTGAACAGGTCGTAGGACCAGCCGGCGAGCCAGCGGGCGGCATCCTGGACGAAGCCCACCAGGTCGTTGGCGCGGTTGGCGTCCAGCAGATACATCAGAATCCAGAGGCCGATGATGACGGCCATGACATCGGCAACGATCGTGACGACCGTCGCGGCCTGATTCGTTCCCTTGCGTTGACTGAGGCTCATACGCTTCGGGTTGCCGCTTGTGAGCCTGTGAAACCCATTCGGTTCCGACCGAGGGCTGAGTCTCTGAGCCCTTGAGCCTTTTGAATCTACGACGAGTTGAGCTCGGCCAGGACCCGGAGGGTGTGCGGGTCCGGGGCGGTCACCAGCAGGTCGGTGACCGGGCCCTTGCGCCACAGCTCCAGGCGTTCGACGATCCGCTGCCGCGGCGGAGTCGTAGCCGAGCCGTTCGGCCTCGCGGGCGAGATCCAGATGGCCGGGGTCGGGGCCCCGGCCACCAGTAGCCGAGAGCAAGGCCGAGTCGCATACCGGGTCCTCTCCAGCCGTACATTTCTGACGGGGCGTCAGGGTACGGCAACGGCCCCGCGCCCGGAAGGGCGAGGGGCCGCTGAACGGACCGGGTGCGTCAGCCGCTTGCGTCAGCCGCGCTGGATGCCCGAGGTGTCCTGCAGGACGCCACGGCGGCCGTCCTGCGTCTGGGCGATGAGGCCAGGACCGCGCTGCTCGACCGCGAGGTACCAGGTGCCCGGCGCGAGTTCGGCGATCGGAGTCGGTGAACCGTCCTCGCCGTACAGCGGGCGGGCCACCGGAACCGCGAACCAGAACGGCGTGAAGTCGGCGGGGCCGCCGGCCTGCTGCGGCCCGGCCGGGGCCTGCTGCTGATGACCCGGCTGCGGCTGGGCGACGTACGGCTGGGGCTGACCCGGCTGAGGATGACCCGGCTGTACGTTGTAGGGCTGCTGCTGGGCGCCCGGGTAGCCGTAGCCGCCGGGGGGGTGGGGAAGCATGCCGGACGGCAGCGGGCCGGCCGGCCGCGGGGCGCCGATGAGCGGGGCCTTGAAGACGGGCACGATCAGGGAGCAGATGGCGCCGGCCGCGAGGACGAGCGCCGCGATGAAGCCGAGGATCAGGCCGGTGCCGGCGTCGACGCTGCTGCTGCCGATGTCCAGGGAGCCCGCCGGGTCGAAGATCGCGCCGAGCGCGCTCCACGCGGTGAAGACCGTCAGGGCGACGCCGAGCTGGCCGAGGTCGAGCCCGATGACCTTCGGCGGCTGCGGCAGCGCGCGGGAGATGACGACCAGCGCCGCACCGATGATGCCGGCCAGGTAGACACCCAGGAGCAGGGAACCGTTGTCCCAGGCGGTCGGCACGTTGCCGCAGTTGCTGCCGGAGCAGCCGAACGTGTCGAGGAACGAGGCGATGAACAGCAACACCGCTGCTCCGATCACCACGCCATCGCCTCGAGTGAGGGAGCGGATGTTCACGTAAAAAATCCTTCGTCGGTCGTCTCATCGGGGCGGTCGTCGCTGCCGCCGGTTCGGCGGTGTGCACGCGCGGAGCTCGGGGGTGACTCCCCATCGTAGAGATGAATCTATCGTCTGCCCGATCCCGCCGTCTGCCGGGTATCGCACTGTTACCTCTGGAGGTAACTGCCGATGCCGTCCGCGATTCCCTGCGCCGCCTTCTGCCGCCAGCTCGAACTCTTCAGCAGGGCGGCGTCTTTCGAATCACGCATATTGCCGCATTCGATGAACACTTTGGGGACGGTGGACAGGTTCAGGCCGCCGAGATCATTGCGTACGTCCAATCCGGTGCCGCCGCCGACGTAGTTGGAGGGGGCGCTGCCGGTCGCGCGTACGAACTTTCCGGCGATCCGCTCGCCGAGGTCGCGGGACGGGGCGACGATCTTCGCGGTGTCCGCCGCACCCCCCTTGACCAGGGCGGGAAGGATGACGTGGAAGCCGCGGTTGCCGGCGGCCGAGCCGTCCGCGTGCACGGAGACGACCGCGTCCGCCTCGGCCTTGTTGCCGATCCGCGCCCGTTCATCCACACAGGGACCGAAGGGGCGATCGTTGGTGTGGGTGAATTTGACCGTTGCACCCTGCTTTTCGAGCAGCGTGCGAAGGCGTTGTGAAACATCGAAGGTGAATTCGGCTTCGGTGTAGCCGTCGTTGGTTGCCGTGCCCGTCGTGTCGCATTCCTTGCGATTGGTGCCGATATCCACGAGTTTATTGATTTCGCTCGTGTGCCGGAAGTTTTCGGGATTGTGCCCCGGGTCGACGACCACGGTCTTGCCGGCCAGTGGCCCCGACGCGCTCCCCTTCGAGGGCGTGAACGAGGCGGCGGGGGAGGATGCGGGCGGGGGAGGCGATGGGGCCGGTCCCGGCTTGCCCGCGGTGGTCTGCCGGCTCGGCAGTGGCAGCACCTTCGGCGGCTGGTTGTCCTCCGGGCCGCTCATCGCCTTCCAGAACAGCCACCCCGCCAGGGCGGTCGGCACCAGCGCCGCGATCGCGATGGTCACATTGCCGCGGCCGATGCGGCGCGGACGGGTGGGGGGCTGGTTCTCGTCGTACGACACCCTCGCGATGCTAGCGCGGCGGCTCAGACCCCCGGTCCTGTACGCCGCAGGACGCGCAGCGAGTCGGTCACCGAGATCTCGCTGAACGCGCCGGACGCGAGCGCCCGGAGGTAGACGCGGTACGGGGCCTGGCCGCCGTCGGCCGGGTCGGGGAAGACGTCGTGGATCACCAGCAGGCCACCCTCGGCGACATGCAGGGCCCAGCCCTCGTAGTCGCCACCCGCGTGCTCGTCGGTGTGGCCGCCGTCGATGAACACCAGGCCGAGCGGCCGTCCCCAGACTGCGGCCACCTGCGGGGAGCGGCCGACGACGGCGATGACGTGGTCCTCCAGGCCGGCCTTGAAGAGGGTGCGGCGGAAGGCCGGCAGGGTGTCCATCCGGCCCACCTCCGGGTCGACCACCGCCGGGTCGTGGTACTCCCAGCCCGGCTGCTGCTCCTCGCTGCCCCGGTGGTGGTCGACCGTGACGGCGATCGTGCCCGCCTCGCGGGCGGCGTCGGCGAGCAGAATGGTCGAGCGCCCGCAGTACGTGCCGACCTCGAGCAGCGGCAGCCCGAGCGCGCCCGCCTCCGCCGCCGCCGCGTACAGGGCGAGCCCTTCCCGTACGGGCATGAAGCCCTTGGCGGCCTCGAAGGCGGCGAGGGTCTCCGGCTTGGGGGCGGCGGCCATGGGTTCCTCCAGGTCGTACGTGTGTCCGGGGCGCCCATCGTGCCGTACGCCCCGTAGGCGTTGAACAGGAACCCCGCTACCTGACCTACCGTCAGTGCGGGGCCGGGCGGCCCGGCTACTGGGACGGCGCGGCAGGGCAGGGCCTCCTCGGCGTGCATGGGCTCGGCGGGGCGGCCGTCGTCACGCTGCTGCGAAGGTCCTGGGTTCACGGGCTCCTGGCCCGTACATCGATATCCGGATGTACGGGCCGCACGGCGGCTGAGACCATGACCGTCATGGTTCACGCCCCTGACGGTCAAGGCACCGCAGAGCCCGCCGCACAGACAGCGATATCCACCCGCGTCTCCCGCCCGACGCGAACCTGGGCGGTGATCCTCGCCGCGTGCGCCGGCCAGTTCCTCGTCGTCCTCGATGTGTCCGTGGTCAATGTCGCGCTCCCCTCGATGCGCGCCGACCTCGGGCTCTCCACGACCGGCCTGCAATGGGTACTCAACGCCTACTCCATCGCCTTCGCCGGCTTCATGCTGCTCGGCGGGCGGGCCGCGGACATCTTCGGCCGCAAGCTGATGTTCCTCCTCGGGCTCGGCCTGTTCACCGCCGCGTCCGTAGCCGGCGGGCTCGCGCAGGAGGGCTGGCAGTTGCTCGCCGCCCGCGCCGTACAGGGCCTCGGCGCGGCCGTGCTCGCGCCCGCGACCCTCACCATCGTGACCTCGGCCGTACCGCGGGGCCCCGCGCGGACCCGGGCGATCGGCACCTGGGCGGCGGTGGGCGCCGCGGGCGGTGCGGCCGGCGGACTCGTCGGGGGCGTCCTCACCGATCTGCTGTCCTGGCGCTGGGTTCTCCTGATCAATGTGCCGGTGGGCGCGCTCGTGCTGGTGGGCGCGGCGATCTGGCTCACCGAGAGCAGGGCGGGCGACCGTGGCAGGCTCGACCTGCCCGGCGCGGTGCTTGTCACGGGCGGCCTCGCGGCGGTCGCGTACGGCGTCGTGCAGACCGAGGAGTCGGGCTGGACCGCGCCCGGCACGCTGCTGCCGCTGCTCGGCGGTCTTGCACTGCTCGGGCTGTTCGTGGCGGTGGAGGCCACCGCCGGGGCTCCGCTGATGCCGCTGAAGGTGTTCCGGTCCCGCGCGGTCACCGCCGCGAACGTGGCCATGTTCACCTCCGGCTCGGCCTCCTTCGCCATGTGGTTCTTCATGACGGTGTACGCACAAAACGTGCTGGGCTACACGCCGTTGCAGGCGGGCCTGGCGCTCATTCCCAGCTCCGTGAGCGTTATCGCCGGCTCGAAGATCGCACCCCGCCTGATGGCAAGAGCCGGCGCCAGGAACGTCGCCGTCATCGGCGCCCTGGTCGCCGCGACCGGGTTCGGCTGGCAGTCCACAATGACCGCCGAGGGCACCTACCTCACCACGATCCTCGGCCCCGGCATCCTGATGATGGCCGGCGCCGGACTGGCCATCACCCCGCTCGCCTCGCTCGCCACCTCGGGCGCTGCGCCGGGCGACGCGGGCCTCGTATCGGGACTGATCAACACCTCCCGCACGATGGGCGGCGCGCTCGGCCTCGCCGTCCTCTCGACGGTCGCGGCCGCTCGCACGGCGGGCGCCACCAACCCGGAGGCGCTGACGGCCGGTTACGCCCTGGCGTTCCGTACGGGCGCGGGGGTGCTGCTCGCCGGCGCGGTGATGACGCTGTTCTGGCTGCCGCGCCGGGCGGAGCCGTAAGCCGTCTGCCGGGCACGTCTGCCGACCACGCTTGCCTGCTACGTCTGCCGGCCACGGCCGTTACAGCCACCCCTGCTGACGCGCCGCCCGCACCGCCTCCATGCGGTTGCGCGTGCCCGTCTTGCCGATCGCCGACGACAGATAGTTCCGTACGGTCGACTCGGACAGATGCAGCGCGGCCGCGATGTCGGAGACCGTCGCGCCGTCCACCGCGGCGTTCAGCACATCCCGCTCCCGCGCGGTGAGCGGACTCGGCCCCGCGCTCAGTGCGGCGGCGGCGAGCGCCGGGTCGATCACGGTCTCGCCCGTCAACACCCGCCGGATCGCCACCGCCAGCTCCTCCACCGGCCCGTCCTTGACCAGAAACCCCGCGGCCCCGGCCTCCATCGCCCGCCGCAGATACCCGGGCCGCCCGAAGGTCGTCAGGATCAACACCCGGCAGTCGGGCACCTCGTCCCGCAAGTCGGCGGCCGCGTCGAGCCCACTGCGGCCGGGAAGTTCGATGTCCAGCAGGGCCACATCGGGCCGTGAGGTGAGCGCCGCATCAACGATGGCATCGCCCCTGCCGACCTGGGCGACCACCTCAATGTCCGCCTCGAGGCCGAGCAGCAGCGCGAGCGCGCCGCGCATCATGCCCTGGTCCTCGGCGAGAAGGACACGTACGGACTTGGCGGGCCGGTGGTCACGGGGCATCTCTTCCACGGGCCAAGGGTATGGCGACCGGTCCCACCTGCGGGTGAGCAGGTCATTCGGTGAGCGCGGACCGCGCGGCCCGGGTCAGGTCCGCCGACTTCACCGAGTCCACCGGGAGTTGTGCGCTCACCCGGAAGCCGCCGCGGGCCGACCGTCCCGCGTCCAGGGAGCCGCCCGCCGCCGCGAGGCGCTCCGTCAGGCCCTTCAGGCCTGTGCCGTACGGGGCCGGGGCGGCGTCGGCTGCGGGGGCACCGCGGCCGTCGTCGGTGATCGTCAGGCGGACCCGTTCCGCGGTGCCCTCGACCGCGATCTCGCAGTTCGTCGCGCCACTGTGGCGTACGGCATTGGTTACCGCCTCCCTGACCACCCACCCCAGCAGGGCAGCCGTCTGCGGCTCCAGCGGGGGGCCCGACTGGCGGACGACGGGCTCGATACCGGCGGCGGTGAGCGCCGAGCGCGCCCGGTCGAGTTCGGTGGCGAGGTTGCCCTCGCGGTAGCCCGTCACCGCTTCCCGGATCTCGGTCAGGGCCTGGCGGCCCACCGACTCGATATCGGTGATCTGGGCCAGCGCGGCGTCCATGTCGCGCGGGGCGAGGCGGCGGGCGGCCTCCGACTTGACCACGATGACCGAGAGGGTGTGGCCGAGCAGATCGTGCAGGTCGCGGGAGAAGCGCAGCCGCTCCTTCTCCACCGCCGTACGGGCCAGCTCCTCGCGCGTCGTGCGCAGTTCCTTGACGGTCTCGGACAGGGCGAGGATCGCGGCGGTCACCATGCAGGAGATGAACGTGCCGTACGCGACATTGACGGCACCCCAGCCGTCCCGCAGCCCTGCGATGACGCCGGCCAGGGCGCTCAGTCCGAGCCCGATCGGGCCGAGCCACCTGCCCCGCACGATCGATCCGGTGGCCAGGCCGAGCAGCATGAAGAAGAGCAGCCAGCTGCCGCCGTATGCGATGGCGAGTCCGCAGGTGATCACGGCCAGCGCGACCAGCGCCCGGCGGGTGGAGGCGGCCTCCCGCGCTTTCTTGTCGAAGGCGCGGAACACCACGTGGATATAGAGGGAGTTGAAGGCCAGCAGGCCTGTCCCGCCGATCCAGGGATTGGGGGTCTTGCCCTGGAGGAGGTTGGAGAAGGCGCCCATGCCCATCAGCAGCCAGGGCAGCAGGGCGAAGCCGTTGGGCGGGCCCATCTGTTCGGGGCCGGTCTTCCCTACCCTCTTCTGCTCCCGCCACCTGGCCTTCTGTATTTCCCAGTCGGCCTTCCACGCGCCCATCGGCCTGATGTGCTGTTCGATCTTCCAGCGCATGGTCGCTCGCTCCCGTTACGCGGTCCGCGCGGCGCGGCGGTACGAGACCACAGCGTACGAGCCGAAGATCCCCAGCCAGCCCAGCACCACCGCGACGGTGGTGAGCCCGGGGGCGGCACCATGTGTGACCGACCAGCCGAGGTCGGCGAACCGGTTGGCCGGCGTGAACCGGGAGACCGAGCGCAGCCAGTCGGGGAAGGCGTCGATGGGAAACCACAGCCCGCCGACCACCGCGAGACCCATCAACGTAGCCACATTCACCACGCCCGTGGCCTGGGCGGTGAGCCGGTAACCGTTGCCGATTCCGAGCAGGGTGAAGGGGGTCGCGCCCGCCCAGAGCAGCAGGGTGAGCGCCGCCCACTGCCAGAGGTCCAGCCGTACGCCGTTGACCAGCCCGCCCGCGACGAGAACGGAGAGGATCGCGGGGAGCACGGTCACAGAGCCGGTCAGCGCGCGGCCCACCACCACCTGGCGCGGGCTCATCGGGGTGATCCGCAACTGCCGCAGCCAGCCCAGCGTTTTGTCCTCGGCGATCCCGGTGCCCACGCTCATCGCCGCGCCGAGCGCGCCGTACGCAGCCATGCCCACCATGGACATGGCCTTCCAGCCGTCCGCCTGGCCGGCTCCGCCGATATTGGTGAACAGCAGATACATCAGTACGGGCATCCCGGCGCTGAAGATGACGAAGCCGGGGTCGCGCAGGGTCCGGCGCGTTTCGAGCTTGACGTATTCGGCGATGTTCGACATCACACGGTCTCCTTGGCGCGGTCACGATCGTCTGTCAGGGCGAGGAAGGCGTCCTCGAGCGTCGCTGGGGCGACTTCGAGGCAGCGAATGGCGCCGAGTCCGGCGAGCGCGACGACCGTGGCGTCGGAGTCGGCCGTACGCAGCCGGGCCCGGTCCCCGCGGATCTCGACCGAGACGACGCCGGGGAGCAGGCCGAGATCCTCCGTACCCCGTCCCGCCAGGTCGAAGGCGACGAGGCTGCTGCCGGCCGACCGCTTGATCCGCTCGCCGCTGCCGTCGGCCACGATCCGGCCGTGGTCGAGGACGACGATGCGGTCGGCGTTGCCGTCGGCCTCCTCCAGATAGTGGGTGGAGAACAGCACGGTGTTGCCGCGCGAGGCGTACGCCCGCATCGACTTCCAAAAGGCGTGCCGCGCCTCGACGTCCAGCGCCGCGGTCGGCTCGTCGAGGACGATCAACTCCGGGTTGCCGGCCAGCGCGACGGCGAAGCGGACGCGCTGGACCTGGCCGCCGGAGAGCCTGTCGG
This sequence comes from Streptomyces sp. NPDC000880, assembly GCF_053599675.1. Lineage (NCBI taxonomy): Bacteria > Bacillati > Actinomycetota > Actinomycetes > Kitasatosporales > Streptomycetaceae > Streptomyces > Streptomyces sp. NPDC000880. The sequence goes on from NZ_JBSFMS010000026.1 coordinate 33,692, forward strand.
CACGGCGGTCCGCCAGTGCGGTGAGCCCGGCCAGCTCCAGTGCCTCGGCGACGGGCAGCGGCTTCGGGTAGGTGCGGGCCACGAAGGTGACCAGTTCGCGCACGGTCACCCGGGGGATCGGGCGGCCGTCCTGGAGCATCGCGCCGACGAGACCGGCGGCGACGGCCTGCCCGGGGGCGCGGCCGAAGATCCGGACCCGGCCGGCGTCGGGGTCGTTCAGGCCGAGCATCAGGCTGATGGCGGTGGACTTGCCCGCGCCGTTGCGGCCCAGCAGAGCGACCGTCTCGCCGCGCCGGATGCCGAGGTCTATGCCGTCGACGGCATGTACCGCGCCGAAGGCCTTGGCCGCCCCGGCGAAGCTCACCGCCGCAGTCCCACTCTCAGTTGTCTGCGTCATATCGACGACGCTACGGAGCGGGCACAGGGCTCCGGAAGATGCGCATGTACGCGCTCGGCAGTGACAAATGTCCCGGGTGGACAGCCGGTTCTGACACGGCGTCAGCAGGCTTCACAAGTAATGAGGGCTGCGTTATACATAGGGGCCACCGACTCCTAGAACGCGTTCTAGAACAGGCCAGGGGCCGGTCCCGTACGACCTCGGTGCGACCGACGGTGCGGACGGCCGCGCCGAGGTCTTCCACTCACCAAGGAGCAGCATCCTCATGCCCATTGATGCCGCCAAGGCCGTCGCCGCCGAGCCCCGCAGTACCAGGATCAGCTGGGGCCACAAGGACGTCCAGCTCTACCACCTCGGCCTTGGGGCCGGCGTCCCCGCCACCGACCCCGACGAGCTCCGCTACACCCTTGAGCCGAGGCTGCATGTGCTGCCGAGCTTCGCCACCGTCGCGGGCGCGGGCCAGGGCGTCGTCGGCGGGCTCACCGGACCCGGCCTCGACATCGACCTGGCAGCCGTGCTGCACGGCGGGCAGAGCATCCGGCTGCACCGGTCGATCCCCATCGAGGGCAGCGCCGTATCGACCTCCCGGGTCGCGGCCGTCTACGACAAGGGCAAGGCCGCGATCCTCGTCCTGCGCACCGAAGCGGCCGACGAGGAAGGCCCGTTGTGGACGAGCGACGCCCAGCTCTTCGTACGCGGGGAAGGCGGCTTCGGCGGCGACCGCGGGCCCTCGCCGCGCATCGAACTCCCCTCCCGCGAACCGGACAAGACCGTGGAGAAATCCGTCCGGGAGGACCAGGCGCTGCTCTACCGGCTCTCCGGCGACTGGAACCCGCTGCATGCCGACCCCGCGTTCGCCGCGCGCGCCGGCTTCGACCGGCCCATCCTGCACGGGCTCTGCTCGTACGGCATGACACTCAAGGCGGTCGTCGACACGCTGCTCGGCGGGGACGTCGGCCGTGTCCGCTCGTACACGACTCGCTTCGCCGGGGTGGTCTTCCCCGGCGAGACCCTGCGTATCCGGATGTGGGCCGACTCGCCGGAGTCCGGCCGCGTCCAGGTGGCGGTGACCGCCGTCGAGAGGGACGACGCGCCGGTCCTCGCCGACACCGTCGTCGAACACGCCTAGGACCGGAGCACCGGTCTACGGGCGGATCGTCAACACCTCCTCGGAGGCGTTCCTCGCGGGCTCGGCGGGCCAGCCGAACTACGCGGCGGCCAAGGGCGGCATCGTCGGCCTGACCACCTCCACGGCGCTGGCGCTCGCCAAGTACGGGGTCACGGCCAATGTGATCTGCCCGCGCGCCAGGACCCGGATGACGCAGGACGTGTTCGCCGGCTTGGCGGAACCGGCGGACGGCGGGCTCGACCCGCTGGCGCCGGAGCATGTCTCCCCGCTGGTGAGCTATCTGGCCTCGCCCGCGGCGGCGAAGGTGCTGGGCCTGAAGCGGGGGTGACCGGGGCCGCGTCCGGGGCTTCGCCTCCCTTACCCGCGCCTTCCCGCGTCAAGCGCCGCGCATCTCCTCGGGCCGACGGTGGCGGCCGTGCGCCGGAGTTGCGGCCTCCTCCGTCGTCGCCGCACCGCCCCGGTGCTTTCCGGCGCCGCCGGCTTCGGCCCGGCCTGCGGCCGCCGGCTGCGGACGCTCCTGGGTCGTGTCGGTTCGGGCTTCAGACATGTGGGAAGTCACCCCGTTGTGATCGCTGATTACGTGTCGCAAGGCACCCCGGGCCACACCTGCGAACCCCGTCACCGTCGACGTCCGGTCGGCGCGGCTGCGTAGCCCCGGCCCGAGAATTTAACCAGGGGCCCCGCCGCCGGTGAGAGGCGCCTGCTGCAAAGGAACCGGCTTGTACACAATAGGAGTCCCGGCACCCCAGAGCGGTTCCCCACCAGCCCACATCGATTGTGGGGGTTCTGTGATCACCTTCGCATCCGTGATCACATCCGGTACGAGTGCGTCCGCCGGCCCGTCGATTCGCGCCACCCCGCACGGCACCGCTCTGGTCGCGTACGGGAGTTGCAGCACGCCCTCCCGGCTCCACAGGCCGGCCCCCACCAACCACCCCTCGGGCGCGGCCAGTTGATGCAGCCGCCGTCCCGAAGGGCGCCACACCCCCAGCCAGCTCCCCGCCGCGCCGTCGATCCGCAGCGCCACCGCGCAGCTCTCCGGCATCAGCACCTGCCCGGGCTGTACGGCGAACGGCGTCACCGCGCAGTCCGCCAGCCGCAGGCACTCGGGAAAGCGGACCGGCCGCAGGCTCCCCAGCACGCCCCAGCCGAGCCGGTCGTAGCCCGGCGCGTTGGAGCGGATCAGCAGCAGGCCGCTGTCCGTGTCGGCCAGCAGCAGCCGGTCGTCGCTGGCATCCGTGATCTGCAGCAGCGGCGTCACCTCCCCGCCCCGCTCCAGATCGACCGCCACCGCCTTCACCGGGCCGTCGGCCAGTTGCCGGTCCAGGGCCAGTATCCGCCCCGCACGGTCCAGCCAGACCCCGCCGGAGCAGCGGCCCGGCACCTCGGCGACATACTCGGGGCCGAACGCCCCGCCCGCCACCAGCCAGACCCCGGTCGACTCCGCGCCGGGCGCCAGGGCGTACGCGCTCCTGCCGTCCGGCGCGGGCGGAAGCAGCCGCAGCTCCGCCGACTCGACGGCGCCGAGCGGCAGTTCACCCGTCCCCGGCCCGGTCGGATACAGCAGCGAGAAGGCGTGCCGTCCGGCCATCCGCCGCCGGATCAGCACCCGCCCGTCGGCCAGCGGCAGCACCTCGGCTTCGCGCTCCTCGGGCTGGTTCAGCGGCAGCGGCACGGCGTAGGGCTCGGGGCCGAGCGTCCACCGCTCCGGGAACAGGGCCTCACGGCCCCCCGCCAGCCGGGCCGCGTATGCGCCGTCCGCGGTGATCGTGATCCCCGTACGCCCCACCGCCCCATCCTCCGTGGCGGTCTCGATGGCACAGGCTGTCATCGACTAATCACCTCCGGTGACTGAAGCTAGGTATCGCACTTCCTGCCGAACAACACGAGACTCACCACTTCACACATATGGGTGGCCATGCCCGGATTCTCCTGAAGGGAAGGGGGTGGTTGTGCTCCGCGGGATGCCGGTGGATAAAGTTAGGTTCCCCTAAGTACTGGATCAGGAGCACGTCATGTCCCTACGCCGCCGCGGCACTGCCGCCGCAGTCGCCCTTGCCGCCGCACTCTCCCTTGCCGCCTGCGGCAGCCAGGACGGCGGGGACAAGGGCTCCGCCGCCGGCAAGGCCGACGACGGTGGCAAGAAGGCCGTCGCGCAGGGCGGCAAAGGCTTCGGCGGCGCGGCGGCGAAGACCGCGGCGATGGGCACCGACGCCAAGCCCGGCCAGTTCCCGCGTACCGTCACCCACGCGCTGGGCAAGACCGAGCTCAAGGCCGCGCCCAAGCGGGTCGTGGTCCTCGACGTCGGCGAGCTGGACAACGTCGCCTCGCTGGGCGTCAAGCCCGTCGGCTACGCCCCCACCGAGGGCGACGAGGGCATCCCCGGCTACCTGAAAAAGGAAGCCGGCAATCCCAAGAACGTCGGCACCATCAACAGCCTCAACCTCGAGGCGATCGCCGCCCTCAAGCCCGACCTGATCCTCGGCAGCCAGCTGCGCGCCGCCGACAAGTACAAGGAGCTGTCCACGATCGCTCCGACCGTCTTCTCCATCCGTCCGGGCTTCACCTGGAAGGAGAACTACCTCCTCAACGCCGCGGCCCTGGACAAGACCTCTGAGGCGCAGGCGATGCTCGACGCGTACGAGAAGAAGGCCAGGCAGCTTGGCACCGACATCGGCGCCAAGAACGCCAAGAAGCCGACCGTCTCGATGGTCCGCTACATGCCGGGCAAGATCCGTCTCTACGCCCAGGCGTCCTTCATCGGCACCATCCTCAAGGACTCCGGCCTGCCGCGGCCCGCGAACCAGCAGGTCGAAGACCTCGCCGTGGAGATCAGCCCCGAGAAGATCGACTCCGCGGACGCCGACTGGATCTTCACCGGCGTCTACGGCGACCCCAAGACCACCAAGCGCGACACCGCCCAGTCCAACCCGCTGTGGAAGAACCTAAAGGCGGTCAAGGCCGGCCAGGCCAAGGACGTCCCGGACGAGACCTGGTACCTCGGCCTCGGCGTCACCGCCGCGGACAAGGTCCTCGACGACCTCCGGGGCTTCCTGGCCAAGTGACCAGCGCAGGCCGCAGGGGCACGGAGGACAGGTAGCCTTTCCCTCGTGCCCCGTCTGTCTGAAGTCCTCGCCGCGTTCGACGCCCTGTGGCCCGCCGAGCGGGCCGAACAGTGGGACGCGGTCGGCACGGTCTGCGGCGACCCGGACGCCGGGATCAGCCGCGTGCTGTTCGCCGTCGACCCTGTCCAGGAGATCGCCGACGAGGCGATCGCACTCGGCGCCCAGCTGATCGTCACGCACCACCCGCTCTATCTGCGCGGTACGACGACTGTCGCGGCCTCCACCTTCAAGGGCCGTGTCGTGCACACCCTGATCAAGCACGACATCGCCCTGCACGTCGCGCACACCAACGCCGACACCGCCGACCCCGGAGTCTCCGACGCCCTCGCGGGCGCGCTCGACCTGCGGGTCGTACGCCCCCTGGTGCCGGATGCGACCGACCCGCACGGCCGCCGCGGCCTCGGCCGGATCTGTGAGCTCGACCATCCCGAGACGCTCGGGGAGTTCGCCGCGCGTGCCGCGGGGCGCCTGCCCGCCACCGCCCAGGGGATCCGCATCGCGGGCGACCCGGACGCCGTGGTGCGTACGGTCGCGGTCAGCGGCGGCTCCGGCGACAGCCTCTTCGACGTCGTACGGGCCGCGGGCGTGGACGCGTTCCTCACCGCTGATCTGCGCCACCACCCGGCGTCCGAGGCGGTGCAGCAATCACCGCTGGGACTGGTCGACGCCGCCCACTGGGCCACTGAGTGGCCCTGGTGCGAGCAGGCCGCGGCCCAGCTCGACGAGATTTCCGACCGGCACGGGTGGGGCCTTCGGGTCCACGTCTCGCACACGGTCACCGACCCCTGGTCCTCCCACCATTCTTCTGGAGCCCCCAACTGAACGCCTCGCCCGCCGACCAGATCCGACTCCTCGACGTCCAGGCCCTCGACGTACGACTGTCGCAGCTCGCCCACAAGCGCAAGTCGCTGCCCGAGCACGCCGAGATCGAGTCGCTCAGCAAGGACCTCACGCAGCTGCGCGACCTGCTGGTCGCCGCGCAGACCGAGGAGAGCGACACCGCCCGCGAGCAGACGAAGGCCGAGCAGGACGTCGACCAGGTGCGCCAGCGCGCCGTCCGCGACCAGCAGCGTCTCGACTCGGGCGCGGTCACCTCGCCCAAGGACCTGGAGAACCTGCAGCGCGAGATCGTCTCGCTCGCCAAGCGCCAGGGCGACCTGGAGGACGTCGTCCTCGAGGTCATGGAGCGCCGTGAGTCCGTGCAGGAACGTGTCGCCGAGCTGACCGGACGGGTCTCCTCCGTCCAGGCCAAACTCGACGACGCGACCGCGCGCCGGGACGCCGCGCAGGAGGAGATCGACGGCGAGATCGCCTCGGTCACCAAGGAGCGCGAAGTCGTGTCGGGCTCCGTGCCGGCGGATCTGCTCAAGCTGTACGAGAAGCTGCGCGTCCAGCAGGGCGGGGTGGGCGCGGCCCGCCTCTACCAGCGCCGCTGCGAGGGCTGCCAGCTGGAGCTGAACATCACCGAGGTGAACGAGGTCAAGGCGGCGTCTCCGGACACGGTGCTGCGCTGTGAGAACTGCCGGCGCATCCTGATCCGTACCGCTGAATCGGGGCTGTAGTGCCTGTACTGAGGGAGTTCGTCGTCGAGGCGGACGGCGGCTCCCGGGGAAATCCGGGCCCCGCTGGATACGGTGCGGTCGTGCTCGACCCGAAGACGGGGGAGACGCTCGCCGAGGCCGCGGAGTACATCGGCGTCGCGACGAACAACGTCGCCGAGTACAAGGGTCTGGTGGCGGGGCTGAAGGCGGCGAAGGCACTCGACCCCGAGGCTTCGATCCGGGTCCGGATGGACTCCAAGCTGGTCGTCGAGCAGATGTCGGGCCGCTGGAAGATCAAGCACCCGGACATGAAGCCGCTGGCGGCGGAGGCGGCGCGCGTCTTTCCCGCTTCTCAAGTCACGTACGAGTGGATCCCGCGCGAGAAGAACAAGCACGCGGACCGGTTGGCCAACGAGGCGATGGACGCGGGCAAGAAGGGCAAGCAGTGGGAGCCCTCACGCTCCACGGCGGAGCTCGACGCACGCGACGCGGAGGCGGCGAGGGTGGTCGGCGACGCGACGGCGGGCGCGGCAAGGGCGAGGGCGGCGCTGAGCGGGGCGACGGGCGGCGCGGGTGGGCCTGCGGCTGCGGGTCGCGGTGCCGCCGAGGGTGACGCGGGCGCGCGTGCGGGCGGAGCCGTCGGCGCGGGTGATGCCGATGCATCCGCGGCGGACGCCGGACGCCCTGCGGAGGCCCGCGCGGGCGCAGGCGGCGTCGCGCCCCCTACCGGGCTCGGGCGCCAACTTCCCGGCGGCGGCGTGACCGTCGCGCCTGCGGCCGAGGCGGTCACGGTCCGCGCCGAGCCGGTGGCCGGGGCCGCGGGTGTCCGCGAAGCCGCGCCGACCGCACCGACCGTCGGCTGGGCCGGTCCCGACCTCGGCGTACCCGCCACCTTTGTGCTGCTCCGCCACGGCGAGACCCCCCTGACCCCCGAGAAGCGTTTCTCGGGCAGCGGCGGCAGCGATCCCTCACTCTCCCCCGCGGGACTGCGCCAGGCCGAAGCGGTCGCGGCCGCCCTCGCGGCACGCGGCACCATCCAGGAGATCGTCGGCTCCCCGCTGCAGCGCTGCCGCGAGACCGCGGAGATCATTGCCGCCCGCCTGAACCTCGACGTCCGCATCGAGGACGGCCTGCGCGAGACGGACTTCGGCGCCTGGGAGGGCCTGACGTTCGCGGAGGTCCGCGAGCGGTACGGCGACGACCTCAACGCCTGGCTCGCCTCGGCGAAGGTCGCCCCGACGGGCGGCGGCGAGAGCTTCGCGACGGTGGCGCGCCGGGTCTCGGCGACCCGCGACAAGCTGATCGCCCGATACGCGGGCCGCACGGTCCTGCTGGTCACCCATGTCACGCCCATCAAGACCCTGGTCCGACTGGCACTGGGAGCCCCGCCGGAGTCGCTGTTCCGGATGGAACTCTCCGCGGCCTCGCTCTCGGCCGTGGCGTACTACGCGGACGGCAACGCATCGCTGCGCCTGCTGAACGACACGTCGCACCTGCGCGGATAGGGAGCCCGGCGGCATTGCGCCTCGGGCGGGTGCCGTCCAAGGGCTGGCGCCACGAGGCGGCTGCCCCCGGGTACCCCCCTTGCCGCGGCGCGTAGCTGCCGCGTCCGGGGGTGGGGGGCAACCCTGTGAGACGTCGACGCCCGTCTACACCCCGCCCGAGCTGCGCGGACGGGGATTCGCCGGTGCGGTCACCGCCGCCGTGAGCCGCGATGCGCTCGACGCCGGGGCCGAACGGGTCCGGCTCTTCGCGGACTTGGCCAACCCCACCAGCAACGCCCTGTACCAGCGCCTCGGTTACCGCCCGCTTGCGGGATTCGTGGACCTCGACTCCACCTGAGCGCTGCCGCGCAGCGCGGCAGCATCGGCCGCCAGAGTCTCGACCCTCGCCCAGTCCTTGGCCGCGATCGCGTCCGCCGGCAGCATCCACGTACCGCCGACGCAGCCCACGTTCCTCAGCGCCAGATACGACGGCGCGGAGGCGAGCGAGATCCCGCCCGTCGGGCAGAAGCGGGCCTGAGGCAGCGGACCCGCAAGGGACTTGAGGTAAGCAGTGCCGCCCGCCGCTTCTGCAGGGAAGAACTTCATCTCGCTCACCCCGCGCTCCAGCAGCGCCACGACCTCCGAGGTCGTCGAGACCCCGGGCAGGAACGGCACGCCCGACGCCTTCATCGCGTCCAGCAGACGGTCGGTCCACCCGGGGCTCACCAGGAACCGCGCCCCGGCCGCCACCGCGGCATCGACGCCGTCCGCCGAGATCACCGTGCCCGCGCCCACCACCGCGTCCGGCACCTCGGCCGCGATCGCGCGGAGCGCGTCCAGTGCGGCCGGTGTCCGCAGCGTCACCTCGATCGCGGGCAGACCGCCCGCGACCAGGGCACGCGCGAGCGGCACGGCATCGGCGGCGTCGTCGATGACGACGACAGGGACAACCGGCGCGAGGTCGAGCACGGTGGGCAGGGCAGAGGTGGTCATGCAGGTCATCCTGCCCGCCGCACACAGTATGTGCAAAGAGTGTTGCGCATGTTGCAACGCTCAGTGGATCTGGTTCACCACCACGTCCAGCGCCCATGCCTGCCCTGCCCTGCCCGGCGCCTGCGCCTCCACCACGTACCCCAGCTCCCGCAGTGCCTCCACCAGCTCGCCAGGACCCGCCGGCTTCGCGCCCGACGTCAGCAGGTCCCGTACCAGCCGGCCCTTCGTCGCCTTGTTGAAGTGGCTGACCACCGACCGCTTCTCCACCCCGTCGACCAGCTGCGAGTGCAGCACCCGCACCGTCGCCGTACGCCCCGCCACCTCGCCCTTCGGCTTCCACGCCGCCGCATACGCGGAGGACCGCAGATCGAGTACGAGCCCGTCACCGGCGGCCTCCGGTATGGCGGACGCCATGGGCTCGCGCCAGTACGCCCCGAGCGCGCCCAGCCCCGGCAGCTTCACCCCCATCGAGCAGCGGTACGACGGAATCCGGTCGCCGACCCGTACCGCGCCCCACAGCCCCGAGAAGACCAGCAGCGACTGCCGGGCCCGGCGCCGCGCGGCCGGCTCCAGCGTCGCCAGCCCGAGCGCGTCGTAGAGCACACCCGTGTAGATCTCCCCGGCCGGCCGGGTCCCCGCGGTCCGCAGCTCCACGTTCTTCGCGATCTCGCCCCGCAGGCCCTCGCTCAGCCCCAGGACTTCCCGCGCCTTCTCCTCGTCGGCGGCGCACAGCTCGACCAGTTCGTCCAGCACCGCGGCGCGCGCCCCGGCAAGGCCGGGCAGCGACAGCGACTCCGGCTTCAGCGGAGCCCCGCGCCCGGAAGCGGCCTTACCCTCCGACGGCGGCAACAGCACGAGCACGGCAAGTCTCCTTCGTACGTACGGGGGGCGGGGGGTGCGGCCCCCGCGCCAGCCTACGGTCATCCGGGGTGCCGTCCGTCCGGCGCCGCCATACGCTCGGTCCATGCCCCGCCGCCATATGCATGTGACCGGCGCAGCCGAGGGTCCGTTGCGGGCCGCCCTGCGAGAGCTGCGTACGACGCTCGGCGTGGCGGAGGACTTCCCGGCGGAAGTCCTCGCGGAGGCGGAGTCGGCCGCCGGGGCCCCGCGTCTGCCCGACCGTGACGCCACCGACATCCCCTTCTTCACGATCGATCCGCCGACCTCCGTCGACCTCGATCAGGCGATGTTCCTCGCCCGCCGCGAGGCAGGGGGCTTCAGAGTCCACTACGCGATCGCCGACGTCGCCGCCTTCGTCGCACCCGGCGGCGCGCTCGACGCCGAGGCCCACCGCCGGGTGCGGACCCTCTACTTCCCGGACGAGAAGGTTCCGCTCCATCCCGCGCTGCTCTCCGAGGGCGCGGCCAGCCTGCTGCCCGACCAGACCGCGCCCGCGCTGGTCTGGCAGATCGACCTCGACGCCGAGGGCCGGACCGTCTCGACCGAGGTGCGGCGGGCGCTCGTACGCAGCCGGGCCAAGCTCGAATACGAGGGCGTGCAGCGGCAGATCGACGCGGGCACGGCCGAGGAGCCGCTGGCGCTGCTCAAGGAGATCGGGCTGCTGCGCGAGACGCTGGAGAGCGAACGCGGCGGGATCTCCCTGAACGTCCCCGAGCAGGAAATCGTCGAGCGGAACCATTCGTACTTCCTCGAATACCGCGCCCCGCTCCCCGCCGACGGCTGGAACGCCCAGATCTCCCTGCTCACCGGCATGGCCGCGGCCGACCTCATGATCGAGGCCGGCACCGGCATCCTGCGCACCCTGCCCACCGCCCCGGACGGCGCGGTGGCGCGGCTGCGCCGCTCGGCGAAGGCGCTGCGCATCGACTGGCCGCACCATGTCTCGTACGCCGAAGTGGTCCGCTCGCTGGACCCCCACAACGCCCGCCACGCCGCTTTCCTGCAGGAGTGCACGACCCTGCTGCGCGGCGCCGGCTACACCGCTTTCAAGGGCGGCGCGGTGCCCTCGCCCGCGGTCCACGCGGCGGTGGCCGACGAGTACACGCACTGCACCGCGCCGCTGCGGCGTCTGGTCGACCGGTACGCGGGCGAGCTGTGCGTGGCCGCGGTGGCGGGAGCGGAGCCGCCGGAGTGGGTCGCAGCCGCGCTGGAGGCCCTGCCGAAGGAGATGGCGGAGGGCTCCCGGCGTGCGAACACGGTGGAGCGGGAGTCCGTAGACATCGTCGAGGCAGCGCTGCTGAGGGAGCGGGTCGGCGAGGTCTTCGACGCGATCGTGGTGGATGTGCATGAGCGTGAACCGGCCGTCGGCACGGTCCATTTGGAGGACCCGGCGGTGGTGGCGAGAGTCGAGGGGGGCGAGGCGAAGCTGCCGCTGGGGGAGCGGCTGCGGGTCCGGCTCACGCAGGCGGACCCGGGGTCGGCGAAGGTGCTGTTCGCGCCTGCGTAAGGGCCGCGACGAGGGCCTTCGGTTCGTCGGCGTGGAAGCGGACTGTGCGCGCGCTCCCTCGCTTGCCGAGCGGCCGTACGAAGCCGACGGGCGCCGCCAGCTCCACGGTCACGGTCCTCTGAAGGCGTCGCCATGGTCGTTGAGCTCCACCAAGCCCGACGCCGACCGTGGGAAGCGCCGCTGCTACGCCCGCGGGGGTATCCCGCTCTACCTGCTCGTCGATCGCGACAAGTCGTCGCTGACCCTCTTCAGTGAGCCCGAGAACGACGACTACCGTCAGGAGTGCAGGATGCCCTTCGGTAGCCCTGCCCCTCCCCGACCCCTTCGCCTTCGACCTGGACACCGCGGACTTCCTCTGAGCCCCACTTCGCCAGGTAGACTGGTCAGCACGGCAGACGAGCCGGGCGGACGGCCGCGGGGAGATCCTTTGGATCTCCCCGAGGAACGTCCGGGCTCCACAGGGCAAGGTGGTGGGTAACGCCCACCCGGGGTGACCCGCGGGACAGTGCCACAGAGAACAGACCGCCGGGGACCTCGGTCCCCGGTAAGGGTGAAACGGTGGTGTAAGAGACCACCAGCGCCTGAGGTGACTCAGGCGGCTCGGTAAACCCCACCTGGAGCAAGGTCAAGAGGGGCCGCTGTAAAGGCGGTCCTGCGCGGACGTTGGAGGGTTGCCCGCCCGAGTCCGCGGGTAGACCGCACGAGGCCGACGGCAACGTCGGTCCTAGATGGATGGCCGTCTCCCCGGCCGCCGCGAGGCGACCGGGTGACAGAACCCGGCGTACAGCCCGACTCGTCTGCCGTCCCGTATTTTCGCAGGTCAGGACGTGTGTTGCTGCATCGAGGCGGCTGAGCGGCCCGCTCACACGTCGGTGACCCGCAACCCCGCGTGCGCCTTGTACCGGCGGTTGGCCGAGATGAGGTTCCACTAACGCCTCGACCTGGTGGGCGTTGCGCAGCCGTCCCGCGTAGACACCGCGCATGCCCGGGATCCGGGCCGCGAGGGTCTGGACGGTGTCGGTGTCATCGCGGCGGTCGCCCAGCACCATCACGTCGGTGTCGATCTCGGCCACCTCCGGGTCCTGCAACAGCACCGCGGACAGGTGGTGGAAGGCGGCGGTGACCCGTGCCTCGGGCAGCAGGGGCGGCGGCCTGCTCGGCGGCGCTGCCCTCCTCGGGCCGAACGTGCGCGGAGGATCCTCGCCGCCGGCTCCTGACGCAGCCCCGAGCAGCGCCCACCCGGCTACCGTGCCGAGACCGTGGCAGGTGATCGCGAATAGACCGATCGGACGGGACCGCATTGTCTTCGGGGACATGACCTTCGCGCCGCACTCTCCCCTTTCGGATGAAATGGCGTCCTGGCCATTGCCACAGCCTCTCGTTAGTGGGCTACTTCGCGTAACGAACAGCTGTGGTGGTCGACGGAGAGACCGGCCCGAAGCGCTTCGCCGACCCGATGGACTCAAGGAGTCCCCTATGGCGGTCTCACCGAACCAGGGATCCACCGGCGGCGGCGACGCAGTGACCCTCACCGGCAGCCACTTCACCGGCACCACCGGCGTGCACTACGGCTCCCGCCAGGCTGCAAGCTTCACGGTGGTCAGCGACACCACCACCGCCACCATCACCCCCTCCGGCCACGGTCCCGTGTCCGTCTCCGTGACAACCCCCGGAGGAACGGGAGTCGTCGGCACCTTCTTCTACCTGCCGCCGCCCTCCTTCCGCCTCACTCCACCTCCCGCGGGCCCCTTGGCAGGCGGCGACACAGTGACCCTCGTGGGCCTCGGCCTCTACACCACGAGCGAGGTCCGATTCGGTACGCAGGCCGCCGCGTTCACCGTCGACTCCGACGCCCATCTCACCGTGACCGTCCCGGCGGCGCTCTCCGCGGGCCTGGTCGCAGTCACCGTACGCACCAGGGGTGGAATTGCCGGCGGAGTCCCCTACACCTACCTCGGCCCGCCTTCCATCACCGTCGTCACCCTCGACTCAGGACCGGTGGACGGCGGGAACCTCGTCGTCATCACCGGGACGGCGTTCTCCTACACCACCAGCGTCTCCTTCGGCGGCACACCCGCCATCTCCTACCGGATCGCCTCGGACACAGAGATCAACGCCCTGGTACCAGCCGGAGCACTCGGCCCGGCCAATGTCTCCGTCGCCACCCTCGGCGGCACCACCACCGCCTCGGGCGCCTACACGTATCTGGGACGCTTCGCGGTGCTGGGCGGAGAGTCCGTCACCAACACCGGCCTCTCAAGCGTCACGGGGGACCTCGGAGTGAGCCCGGGAGTCTCCATTACCGGATTCCCGCCCGGCCAGGTGAACGGAACCATCCACAACGCGGACGCGGATGCCGTTCAGGCCCACGCCGATCTGATCGCGACGTACGACAACGCCGCCGGCCGGATCCCGGATGCCGGCATTACCGGCGACATCGGCGGCCTGACGCTGACTCCCGGCGTCTACAACGCGGCCTCTTCCATCGGGCTCACCGGCACGCTCACGCTGGATGCCCAGGGCAACCGCAACGCCGAATGGATCTTCCAAATCGGATCGACCCTGACGACTGCAACCGCAAGCCGTGTGCTCCTCATCAACGGTGCCACGGCCCGCAATGTCATCTGGCAGATCGGAAGTTCAGCAACCCTGGGCACCGACACCGCCATCGCAGGCAGAATCCTGGCCGCGATCTCGATCACTGTGAACGCCGGTGTATCCGTCGCGGGCCAGACCCTGGCCCGTGACGGCTCCGTCACCCTGGACACCAACACAATCGCCCGCCCCTGGTGAAGGACCCCACACGCCGCGAGTGACGTTGGCAGCCACCTTGCGGCAAAGCCCCTGATGACGATCCGCAGACCGGCTGACCACGCGGGACGGCGCCTCGCCGCGGCGTGCCCCTCCCGTCAACTCCTGCGGACGCGCCGTCGCGGCCGGGTTTCCCGACTACGACGACACCACTTCGGCCGGGATGCCGCGCGCGGTTCAGGCGACCTTGTACGCCGGGGGTTCCTGTCCCTCGGCCCACTGCTTCTCGCCGGCCTTGTCCCGGATGTAATCGCGTGATGCCTCCGCCAGGCTCCGGGCCCGCTTCAGGTCCGGGGAGATGAGCTCGCCGCCGTACTTGAGGACGCGTCCGTTGACCAGGACCGTGTCGACCTCCGCGCGTGTGGCCTGGAAGACGATCTGGTGGGAGGCGTTGGTGAGCGGGACCATGGACGGTGTGTCGGCCCGCAGCATTACCAGATCCGCCAGCTTGCCCGGTGTGATCGATCCCAGTGACGAGCCCAGCCCCAGCGCGTCGGCCCCGCCCTGCGTCGCGAAGTGGATGACATCTTCGGTGCGCAGGTCGTTGTTGATGACGGTCTTGCCGTCAGCCTGTGCGGCTTGGTGGTCGAGGCCGCGGTCGGCGTTGAGGGTGGCACGCATCGCGGAGAACATGTCGGAGCTCCACCAGACGCTGGTGTCCATCGACAGGGAGATGGGGATGCCGTTGGCCCTGACCCTGCCGGTGGGAGGGTAGCCCTGGCCGGCGTTGAGCTCGCTCTCGGCGGAGACCGACACATTGCCGCCCGTGTCGGCGATCATGCCGTATGCGTAGTCGGGGAAGGATCCGCCGTGCACATAGGTGTTCGTGGGCAGCATGAAGCCGTTGTCGAACAGGGTCTGGAGGGAGTTGTCGGGAGCGTACTCCCAGATGCCGGCGTGCTGGGTGACCATGAGGTCCCGGTCCCGGGCGAACTCCCAGGCCGGCCGCTCCGGGAACGCCGGGTCCATGGGGGTGTCCCAGGCCAGTTGCATAGTGACGAGCTGGTTCTTGGACGAGAAGCGACTGCGCAGCAGGCGGTCCACGTCGCCGGCGGTGACCCACTCCTCCGGCGGGGCGGAGAGGTTGCTGTATGCCAGGCGGGCCCGGCCGTTCGAGTCGAAGAGGGCGTCCGCGGCGGCTTCGGCGTGATCGAGGGTGTACAGCGCGTGTGACCAGTCCAGGCTGGTGGTCACGCCGCTGTTGATGGCTTCCACCATGGACAGGTAATTGCCGGCGTACACGTCCTCGGGACGCCAGTACTTGGCCCACCCCTGGTACATGAACTGGAAGTAGTTCTGGATGCTCCATTCCGCTCCGACACCTCGCAGCACCGTCTGCCACATGTGCCGGTGGGTGTCGATCATGCCGGGCATGAGTATGCGGTCGCGCCCGTCGACAACAACGGCGTTCGCGGGCGCCTGGAGGTTCGGTCCGACCGCCTTGATCTTGGAGTCGGCGACCAGTACGTCGGAGCTCTGCTGGACACCGAGCTTGGGGTCGCCGGTCACCACGGTGGCGTTGCGGAACACGATCGGGCGGCCGGGCGCGAAGGAGGGCGTCGAGGCGGGCGCCTGCGGCCGGGCCGCGGCGGTGATACCCAGCCCGACGGCCGAGGCTGCGATGCCCGTACCGGTTCCGACCAGGAAGGATCTGCGCCCGAGTCGCGGCTTGGAGCGAGAGCCCCGCGGGCCCTGCCGGTCTGACGTCGACGGCTCGTCGCTGTGCATTCGAACTCCAACTCTGTACCGGCCGCCTTGGCGTGCCGGGTGGGACGTGGTGGTGATGGCGGACGGGGCGGGGGCCGTGGTGCCACGGTGGGGGTCGCCCGGTGACGACCGCCCCCGCGTCGGTCAGGCGGCCGCCGTCCTCGGCTGCCGCCTGTCATGACCCGTATCGGCCGTCTACAACGTAGGAGCGGACCCGGCCCGGGCGCCTCGTACGCGGGCCGCAGTGTGCCAGGGCTCTTGGGCCTAAGCCCCGGGCCCTAGTCGGCTGCCCCCACAGGTCCGATACGCGCCGTCACACCCCGCCGGTACGGCGAAGCCATGAGTCCGGGCTCCCGGCCGGCCTGTACGCGGTGAGCTCCGTGCTGCCGGCCATGAGCAGGCACCTCGAGGTGCGCGACGTCCTCGAGCCGATCGTCGCCGCGGCCCGCGAGCCGTCCACCGGTCAGCTGCTCATCGACGGGCGAACCGGCCTGCCAGGAGGGCCGCCGGGACGACGACCAGGCCGGCGAAGACCAGCACGGCGTCGCGGACCGGCACCGTCTGCACGGCCAGCCCCAGACCCAGTACCGGGACGGACAGCCCCAGATAGGCGGCGAGGAACAGCCCGGTGAGAGTCTCTCCGCGCCGCTCGGGCATGGCCAGCGACAGCACCGTACTGACGCTGCCCTTGAAGGCCGTACCGGCAGCCGCGCCGGAGACCGCGCCACCGACGAGGAACAACGGGAGGTCGGCAATCCAGACCGCGGTGGTCAGTACGACCATGCCTACGGCGAGGAGCCCCAGCCCCAAGAGTAGTTGGGTGCGGGTGCCCAGACGGGCGAGCAGGATCTGCGCCAGCGCCGCCGAACCGAAGACCAGGAAGGCCGCGAGTCCGGTAACGGTGGGGGAAGCAACATGCAGGTCCCTCAGGACGACCGGTGTCAACGAGGTGAACAGGCCGAAGACCGCGAAAGTGATCAGAGCCGCGGTGGCCGCGGCGAAGAACGCGGGACGGGCCCGGTCGGGAACGCTGACGCGCTGGGGGCGGTAACGCGGCCGGGGCTCGGGCCGCTCGACGGTTTCCGGAGCCAGGACCACGGCCAGCGCTCCGAGTCCGAGCAGGCCGAGGAAGAGCAGGTAGGGCGTGCGCAGGGGGGCTTGGGCGTGTTCGGCGAGGAGCCCGGAGATCAGTGGCCCGATTCCCAGCCCACCGAGGTTGGCAGCCGTGGCCACCACATTGGCGCGGATGGGGGAGGCACCGGGCCGGGCGTTTCGGTGGAGGTCGTCCAGGTGCGCGGTGGCCGTCGCCGTCAGAAGTCCCACACTCAGTCCCGACAGCAGACGGGCCACGAGCAGTGCGGGCACGGAAGGCCAGCTCGCGAAGACCAGCGCGGAGGCGATGCTGAGCACGATCGCCGGAAGCAGCACCGTTTTGCGTCCGAACCAGTCCGACAGATGTCCGGCCAGGAAGAGTGCCGTCAGCACGCCGACGGCATAGGTGGCGAAGACGACCGTGCCGACGAACGGTCCGAATCCGTCGGCCTGCTGGTACAGCGGGTAGAGCGGGGTGGGCACGGTGGAGAAGGCCATGGTCAGGGTGAATGTCGCGGCGACGAGCCAGAAACCCACGTGATGACGGACGGCCGAGTGACGCCGTGGGACGCCTTCAGGGGCCTCGGGTGCCCGGGCCTTCGTGCCCTGGGCCCCGGCCCCGGCTGTCCTGGTGGTGGTGAACTGGGTCATGACCGCTCTCATTCTTCGACGAATCCCGCATCTTGCTTCGTGACCGGGACAACGCGCGCCGGGAAGCAGGCCTTCCGCACTTCAGGCGATAATCGTTGATGACCGTTATCTCCACAGGTGATGGCTTGATGTGTCGGGAGCGGTGCTCATGGACCTGCGGCAGATGGAAGTCGTCATCGCCGTCGCCGAAGAGGGCGGATTCACGGCTGCGGCACAGCGGCTCCACGTAGTGCAGTCCGCCGTGTCGAGCACAGTGCGAGCACTGGAGCGAGAACTGGGCACCCGGCTGTTCGACCGCACCACGCACCGAGTGGCACTGACACCGGCCGGCGAAGCGTTCGTACCGGCCGCGCGTGCGGCATTGCGCGCCGCGGAACAGGCACGGTCGGTGGTGGACGCCGTGCAGGGGCAACTGCGGGGGACGGTGACGGTCGGCACGATGCAAGGCGTCTGGGCCGACCTCCACCACGCTCTGGCCGCGCTGAGGGCGGAGCACCCCGGCGTGGTGGTCCGACTCCGGCAGGCTGCGGCGGGCGACATCCGTCAGGCGCTGCGCGACGGTGCGGTGGATCTGGCTGTGGTCGCCCTCGACCGCCAGCAGCAGCGGGATCTTGCCACCCGGCTGCTCTCCCGCGAGGAGATGGTGCTGGTGGCCTCTCCCCGGCGGGATCTCATCGGAACGGGAGTGGAGGGAAATGTCGCACTGGAGGAGGTGGCCCGGCTGCCAATGGTGGACTTCACCCCGGGCTGGGCGATCCGCCGTGCGGTCGACCGCGCGTTCCGTGCCGCCCTCGTGGAGCGCGACACGACCTTCGAGGTCAACGACATCGTCGCGGCGTCCGAACTCGTCCGCCACGATCTGGGCGTCTGCATCATGCCCGAGTCGATCGCCGAGCGCTTCCCCGACCTGACCGTGCGCCGGTTCGAACGCCACGCGCCGCACTGGAATGTCATGGTCGTGCGGCCCCGGGGCGAGGCGCCCCCGGCAGTCGCCGCTCTGCTGCGGCACATCACCTGACGGCGCAGACGCCCCGACGGGCGGATCACTCCGGTGACCGCTCCAGCGAGCGCTCAGCGACACCACCCAGGTGCGCCCGAAAGACGTCCGACGCGTCCGGCGTGAGCGTGCGCAGCGCCACCATCGCCGTGATGATCACGTCGCAAAGCTCCGACTCGACGTCCTGCCAGCTGTGCGTACGGCCCTTCCGCGGGTTTTGCCCCGACGCGCCGATGATGGCCTGGGCGACCTCGCCGACCTCCTCCGACAGCTTCAACATCCGCAGCAGCGTCTCCTGTTGGGGCGGCAGGTCGCTCTCCGCGTCGAGCCAGGCGTGCAGGCTGCCTACCGTGTCCCAGATCGGGTCCATGGTGGTGTCCAGGGTGTGTTCCATGCGGGAAGCCTGCCACGTGCGGTGTAGGGATGGAGGGGTTCCTGGCCGTACCGACCGCCCGTACCGAAAGACCGTGGACACCGCCATGACCATTTCTGTGGACCGGCTCACCGAACCCGCCGTACGCGCCTTCGTCGGCGCGCTCAACGCCAATGACCGCGAAAGTTTTCAGGCCGCCCTCACGCCCGGCGCCACCATGTCCGACGACGGCAGCGATCGTGACCTCGACGACTGGACCGACCGCGAGATCTTCTCCTCGCGCGGGCACATGGAGGTCGAGTCGCAGTCCGCCGACGGGCTGAGCCTGGTCGCCCGGTACCACAACGACACCTGGGGCGAGATGCGTACCGCCTGGAAGTTCATCGTCGATGACGGGAAGGTCGGCCGCTTCGAGACCGGGCAGGCCTAAGCCCGGAACGTGCGCCTGTACGCCGCCGGGGTCGTCGCCAGTGCCCGGTGGAAGTGCTGGCGCAGACTGTCCCCGCTGCCCAGACCGCTGCGCTCCGCCACCGTGTCCACCGGCAGGTCCGTCGTCTCCAGCAGTTCGCGCGCCCGCGCGAGACGCTGCTGGTTGAGCCACTTCAGCGGGGTCACGCCGACCTCGTGTGCGAAGTGGCGGCCGAACGTACGCGTACTCATCCCGGCCCGTGACGCCAACTCCGCGATCGTGAGCGGCCGGTGGAGCCTGGCCACCGCCCAGTCCAGCACCGGCGCCAGGCCCTCCGCCCGCGGCGGCGCCGGGGTGCGCGGCGGCGCGTACTGCGTCTGGTCGCCCTCTCGGTGCGGGGCGACGACCATCCGGCGGCCGACTTCCGCCGCCGCTGCCGTGCCGTAGTCGCCGCGCACGATGTGCAGGCACAGGTCGATCGCGGCGGCGGTGCCCGCGCTGGTGAGGATCGAGCCGTCGTCGACGTACAGGGAACGGTCGTCGACGCGTACATACGGGTAGCGGCGGTGCAGCTCCTGCGCGTACATCCAGTGGGTCGCCGCAGTACGGCCGTCCAACAGGCCCGCCGCGGCCAGCACGAACGCGCCCGAGCAGAGCGAGGCGATGCGTGCCCCGCGGGCGTGCGCCTCGCGCAGGGCGTCGAGGAGCGCGGCGGGCGGCTCGTAGCCGTTCATCATGCAGGCCGGGACCACGATCAGATCCGCCTCGCGCAGGGCGTCGAGTCCGTGCTCGGCGGCCAGTTGCAGACCGCCGGGCGCGCGCTGCGCGCCGCCCGGGGCGGTGGCGCACAGCACCAGGTCGTATCCCTCGCCCGCGAACACCGCGCACGGCACGGCCAGCTCGAACAGGGAGGTCTCCTCCAGCAGGGTCACCGCCACACGAAGCTCCATGGCGTAAATCTAGGGGAAGCTGACGTTTACGCCAATGGTGCGGCGAAGCCGCAGGTCGGATGGTGGGTCCATGGCTATCAACCCACTTACCGCGCCCGGCCGGCTGGCGCTCGCCGGCGTCTCGGCGATCGGCGTGACGTTCGGCTTCGCGCGCTACGGGTACGGACTCTTCCTCCCCGAGTTGCGGGACGAGTTCGGCCTCTCCGTCTCCC
The DNA here is from genome assembly GCF_053599675.1 of Streptomyces sp. NPDC000880. Classification (NCBI taxonomy): domain Bacteria; kingdom Bacillati; phylum Actinomycetota; class Actinomycetes; order Kitasatosporales; family Streptomycetaceae; genus Streptomyces; species Streptomyces sp. NPDC000880. The sequence continues at coordinate 53,970 of NZ_JBSFMS010000026.1, forward strand.
TGGTCGGTCTCATCGGCAGCGCCACCTACGCGGGATACCTCGCCGCGCTCCTGCTGGTCGGCGTCCTCGTCGCGCGCTTCGGGCCGCGGCCCCTGGTGCTCGCAGGCGGGCTCTCCGCGGCCGTCGGCATGGGGCTGGTCGCGCTCGCCCAGGGGCCAGGGCTGCTGGTCACCGGGCTGATCCTGGCCGGTACGAGTTCCGGCTGGGCCTGGGCCCCGTACTCCGACGCGGTCGACCGGATGGTTCCGGTCGGGCGGCGTGAGCAGGTCATGGGCACGATCGCCGGCGGCACGGCCTTCGCCGTCGTCGTCGCGGGACCGCTGGCGCTGCTCGCGCGCGGCACCGGCTGGCGGTACGCATGGCTGGTCTTCGCGCTCGCCGCGCTGGCCGCAAGCGGGTACAACGCCCGTGTCCTGCCCCGGGGTTCGGGCAGGAAGGCCAAGACCTCAGGGCGGCCGGGTTACCGCCGAAGCGCGCTGCCGCTGCTGCTCACCGCCGTGGTGTACGGCCTCGTCGGCGCCGTCTACTGGTCCTTCGCCGTGGAGGCGGTCACCGACGCCGCCGGCACCGGCTCCGCCACCGCGCCGCTGTTCTGGTCCCTGATGGGACTGGCCGGCACCGCGGGCGCCCTGACCGGCCACGCGATCGCCCGCTACGGCCTGCGCCGCGTCCACGCCGCACTGTTCGCCGGCATCGCCGCCGCGGTCGCCCTGCTCGGCGCCGCCCCCGGCTCGCTCTCCGCGGTCGCCGTCTCCGCGGTGCTGTACGGGCCGTGCTTCATGGCCGGGTCCGGGGTCCTCGCGGTGTGGAGCTACCGGGTCTTCCCCGAGCGGCCCTCCGCCGGGTTCAGCGTCACCGTCTTCTTCCTGGGGCTCGGGACGATCGCCGGGCCCGCGCTGCTCGGTGCGTACGCCGAAGCGCACGGTCTGCGCGCCGCGTTCCTCGTCACGGCGGCGGTCGCGGCCCTTGCCTTGGTGTGTGCTCCAACTCGTAGCGTGCGCGCACATGGACGCCATCAGCAACACCACCGGGAACAGGACACTGGGACTTCACAGCGGGATCGAGGTCGGCGCGCTCGGCTTCGGATGCTGGGCGATCGGCGGTGAGTGGCAGGACGCCGGCGGCAACCCGCTGGGGTGGGGCGCGGTCGACGACGAGGAGTCCGTCGCCGCGATCCGAAGGGCGCTGGAACTGGGGGTGATCTTCTTCGACACGGCGGATGTGTACGGGGCGGGGCACAGCGAGCGGGTGCTCGGGCGGGCGCTCGCGGGCCGCCGTGACGAGGCGGTCATCGCCACGAAGTGGGGCAACCGCTTCGACGCGGAGACCCGTACGCTGACCGGGAGCGACGCGTCGCCCGGGTACGTACGTCGCGCCCTCACCGCATCGCTGGGCCGCCTCGGCACCGACCCCCGCGCCCCGTGCCCCCGAACCTCACCCCCGGCCGATATACGGCATCCCCGTCGCCATCACCGTCACGAACTGCACATTCGCCTCCAGCGGCAGTTCCGCCATATGGAGCACCGTCCGCCCCACATCCGCCGCGTCCATCACCGGCTCCACCACCACCTCCCCGTTCGCCTGCAGGATCCCTGCCCGCATGCGCTGCGTCATCTCCGTCGCCGCGTTGCCGATGTCGATCTGGCCGCACGCGATTCCGTAAGCCCTCCCGTCCAGTGACAGCGACTTCGTCAGGCCCGTGATCGCGTGCTTCGTCGACGTGTACGGAGCCGAGTGCGGGCGGGGCACATGCGCCGAGATCGAGCCGTTGTTGATGATCCGGCCGCCCTGGGGGGACTGGTCCTTCATCATGCGAAAGGCCGCCTGCGCGCACAGGAAAGCGCCTGTCAGATTGACGTCCACCACCGAGCGCCACTGCTCGTAGGAGATGTCCTCGAAGCGGACCCGGGGGCCGGACGTTCCCGCGTTGTTGAACAGCAGGCCAACACCGCCGTGGCGCTCGCGCACGGTGGCGAACAGCGTGGTGACATCCGTCGGTGACGTCACATCAGTGGGGACGCAGAGCACGTCCCCACCCGCCAGCGACGCCGTTTCCTCCAGCGCCTCGGCGCGTCGCCCCGCCAGGACCACAGCCCAGCCCGCCCCTGCCAGCGTCAGCGCCACGCTCCGGCCGATGCCCGAGCCCGCTCCCGTCACCACGGCAACCCTCGCAACTGCGTTCATGAACGCGCAGCGTAGTCGCGTACCTGTACGCGGAGCTCATCCGGCCGACCGGAGTCCGGGGACCCGTCGCGCACCCTGACCGGAGCGGCCCAGGAGCGCTGGCTGCTCGACGGCTGGAAGAGCTCCCGTGCCCGCTGGAACGTGGTGCCGCAGCAGGTCACCTTCGCGCAGCGGCGCGACGTCCCGACCACGCCGTACAAGGTGAGCATGGACGCCTGGGACGGTTACGCGGCCTCCCGCGGGCGCGTTCTGGACGGCGCGGCGGCGGCCGGCATCGAGAACCTGATGGTCTTCACCGGCGATGTGCACCGCGGTTACGCGTACGACCTGAGGCGCGACTTCAACGATTCCGCCTCGCCCGTCGTCGGCACCGAGATCGTCGCCACCTCCATCACCAGCGGCAAGGACGGCGAGGAGCGGCCCGCCAACTACGACACCCTGAGGGCCGCCAATCCGCACATGAAGTTCTACAACGGCCGCCGCGGCTATGTGACCGTCACCCTCGGCGAACAGCAGGCGCGCGCCGACTTCAAGACGGTCAGCGCCGTCACGACGCCGGGCGCGCCGATCATCACGGCCGCGTCATTCGTGACCGAGGCCGGCGACCCGGGGCTCAGGCCTGTGTGACCAATTCGCCCGGGTAGCGGACGCCGACGCGGTCCCGTACCGCGTCGAGCGTCCGCATCACGGCGAGGCTGCCGTCCAGCGGAACCAGCGGCGACTGCGTCTCGCCCGCCCGCAGACACCGCATCACCTCGGCCGCCTCGTACTGGAGGCTGTCCCGCCGCCCCTCGGCGGTGAACTCCTCCGGCTCGTGGCCGCCTTCGCGGTGCAGTACGAAACGGTCCGGGAAGAAGAAGCCCTGCGGAAGATCTATACGGCCGGCCGTGCCGGTCACCGAAGCCGTCACCGGGGTGGCCGCCGTGACCGAGCAGGACAGCAGCGCCGTCGCCCCCGACTGCGACCAGCCCAGCAGCATGCCGGTGTTCAGATCCACGCCCTCGGGGGAGAGCAGTGCGTCGGCCTGTACGCGGTCGGGCTCGCCGAGCAGCAGCTGTGCGAACGAGACCGGGTATACGCCGAGGTCGAGCAGCGCGCCGCCGCCGAGTGCCGGGTCGCGCAGCCGGTGGTCCGGCGCGAAGGGGCCGGCGAGGCCGAAGTCGGCCTGCACAGTGCGTACTTCACCGATCGCGCCGTCCCCGACGAGCGCGGCGAGCCGTCGCACGAGGGGATTGCAGTACATCCACATGGCCTCCATGAGGAAGAGCTCGCACTCGCGGGCCAGCGAGACCAGCTCTTCGGCCTCCCGCACGTTCAGCGTGAACGGCTTCTCGCACAGCACCGCCTTTCCGGCCTCCAGGCAGAGCCCGGCCACTGCCCGGTGCGCGGAGTGCGGCGTTGCGACGTACACCACATCGACGTCCTCGTCGGCGGCGAGCGAGGCCCAGTTGCCGTACGCCCGAGCGATGCCGAACCGATCCGCGAACGCCTTGGCGGACGCTTCCGTACGCGATGCCACCGCCACCACCTCGGCGTCCGGCATCGCCTGCAGCTCCGCCGTGAACGCCGCGGCTATACCGCCGGTCGCCAGCACACCCCACCGCACGATCCCGCTCATCCCAGCCCCGCCTCACAAATAGGTCTCGACCACTCCGGACGAGCTGAGAGCATAGGGAGGGATTCAAGGACATGGAGACGCAATGCCAAAGCCGGACAGCGGCCAGACCAGCACCGAAGGACACATACCGGCCGCCGACCCGGCACTCGTGACGTCGGCCCGCCCCGCACCTGTGGCGGCCGACCCGCCACGCCTGGCCGCGGCCGACCAGGCACCCCTCGCGGCAGCCCGCCGTGTCGGCTTCCTGGTCACCCTCGTCCTGGGCGGCCTCACCGCCGTGCCGCCGCTCTCCATGGACATGTACCTCCCGGCGCTGCCCGCGGTCACCGACTCCCTCCGCTCGCCCGCCGCGACCGTCCAGCTCACGCTGACCGCGTGCCTGGCGGGCATGGCGCTCGGCCAGCTCGTCGTCGGCCCGATGAGCGACCGATGGGGACGTCGCCGCCCGCTGCTCATCGGCATGATCGTGTACGTCGCCGCCACCGCGATCTGCGCGCTTGCCCCCACCGCCGAACTGCTGATCGGCTTCCGGCTGCTCCAGGGACTCGCGGGCGCGGCCGGCATCGTCATCGCGCGGGCGGTGGTCCGCGATCTGTACGACGGCGTGGAGATGGCCCGGTTCTTCTCCACGCTGATGCTCATCTCCGGCGTCGCGCCGATCATTGCGCCGCTGATCGGCGGACAGGTGCTGCGGATCACCGACTGGCGCGGCATCTTCGTCGTCCTCACCGCCGTCGGCATCGTGCTCACGCTCGTGGTGGTGAAGTGGCTGCACGAGACGCTGCCGCGGGAGAAGCGGCACAGCGGCGGCGTCGGCGAAGCCCTGCGCACCATGCGCGCACTGCTTGGCGACCGGGTCTTCACCGGCTACATGCTCACCGGCGGGCTCGCCTTCGCCGCGCTCTTCGCGTACATCTCCGCGTCGCCGTTCGTGGTGCAGGAGATCTACGGCGCATCGCCGCAGACCTTCAGCCTGCTCTTCGGCGTCAACTCCATCGGCCTGATCGCCGTCGGCCAGATCAACGGCAGGCTGCTGGTGGGCCGGGTCAGCCTGGACAAGGCGCTCGGCTTCGGGCTCGGTGTGATCACGCTGGCCGCGGCCGCGCTGCTGCTGATGACGGCGGGCGTGTTCGGGAAGGTGGGCCTGCTTCCCGTCGCGGCCGGTCTCTTCGTGCTGATGTCCGCGATGGGCCTGGCCATGCCGAACACCAACGCCCTGGCCCTGATGCGCACCCCGCACGCCGCCGGCTCCGCGTCCGCGCTGATCGGCACGTCCTCGTTCCTCATCGGGGCGGTCGCCTCACCGCTCGTCGGGATCGCGGGCGAGGCGACGGCCGTCCCGATGGCCGTGGTCCAACTGACCTGCGCACTGGCCGCGATGGGCTGCTTCCTCGCGCTGTGCCGTCCCTGGCAGCGGCGCGCCGAGGCCGTCTGACACGGACCCCCTACGGTTCCCCGCTACTGCTCGCGACGCGGGTAACCGATCAGATGCAGCCGGTCCTTCGTATCCGTCCAGCTGAAGATCCCCACCCCCGCGGTCTCCGCGCCCGGCAGCCGCGCATTGGGGGGCAGCGCCTGGGGCACCGCGGTGGCCAGATCCAGCTCGATCGGGGCGCCGCCGCCGGCCAGCGCGTCCGCCGGGCTGCGGGCGCTCGTCGCGCCGTACGCCGTGCCGGAGTCGGTCACCGTCGTCAGAGTCAACGGCTTCGATCCGTCCGACTGCTCGAAGCAGTACGCCTTGCGCTGCTCCAGGTCGAAGGCCAGATTCCCGGCGATCAGATAGCCGCCCTCGGGCGCGAGCACCGCCTGTGGATACTCGCCCGGCTCGATCGCGGGCTTGTGGCAGCGCACTTGCACCAGCGGCTTTCCGGCGGCCGTGTCGTGCACTGCCCAGATGTCGTACGTACCAGCGTCTTTGCTGCCCTTCGCGGGCTGCCACTTGGCCAGTACGTAGCCAGGGGCGACCGAGGTCGGCACGCCGGACGCGGGGTCGGTACGGGCCGGGGCCAGGTTCCGGCTGTACCAGCCGCCGCGGACCCAGAAGCCCGGGTCGCCGCTCAGCAGCAGGCCCTTGTCGGTGACCCCGCGGACCTCGGTGAGGCGGCGGCAGCCCGTGCAGCCTCTGGGGTAACCGAGCGCGGTCTCCGGCACCTGCGTGACCTCGTCTGTCAGCGGGTCGACGACCGTGCTCCTGGTGCGGCCGTCGCTGATGAGGACGCCGGGGCCGGTGCCCGATACGGTCGGCGGGGCGGGCCACGGGACCTCGACCCGCTGCCGGGAGCCGTCCGTGACGTCGTACAGATCGAGCGCGACGAAGGTGTCCGCCGTCGTCAGGGCGTCCTCGCCCGCCCTGCCGTACGACCAGGTCGCGAAGTACTCGCGGCCGTCCTTGGCGACGGACAGCAGCCGCGGGAACTGGTCGGCGGACGCCGGCGGATGCCAGGGCAGTCCTGTCCAGCCGGGCCTGCCGGTCGCGGCGTTCAGGGTCCGCAGCCGGAACCGTTCGTCGTCGACCCGCTCCAGATAGCCGATGAGGCCGCTGTCCTGCGCGATCGCGTACTGCTGGGACGCGTTGGAGATCTCCCAGCCCTGCGAGGTGTCGTACGCGGACGGGACGGTGAGCCGGGTCAGGGGCGCCGCGCTGTGCCGGGCCGGCCCCGGGGGCTTGTCGTCGGCGGCCCGGCCGCCCTCGCCGCCGCCGCACATGCTCAGCAGGAGCAGCAGCGCCAGCACCATCACCCCGGCCACCAGGGCCACGCGCACGACCCTCTGTCTCATGGTCCCCCCGTGAGCGGTGCGCCACGTTCCGTGTGCGGCGACGGCCGTCAGCGTAGCAACCGCCGCCGCGCTGCCAGGAGTTCGATCCCGTCGCTGTTCCGTCCCGATTCCGTGCCTAGAATTTGTCGGTGAACGCCACCCTCCCCACCGCGGAAGTCCTGCGCAGCGCCCTGGCCGATCTGCTGGCCGGACTGCCGCCCACGCAGGCGGCGCAGGCCGTCGAGCGGCTGATCGCCAACTACCGGGGGACCACCCCGACCGACGTGCCCGTGCTGCGGGACCGCTCCGACGTCGCCGCGTACGCCGCGTACCGGATGCCCGCGACCTTCGAGGCGGTGCGGTCCGCGCTCGCCGATCTGCGGGCCGCGGCCCCCGAGTGGGTCCCGGCCACGCACACGGACATCGGTGGCGGGACGGGCGCGGCGAGCTGGGCGGTCGCGGAGGCCTGGGAGGAGGACGCCCCGCGCACGACCGTGCTGGACTGGGCCGAGCCCGCGCTGGCACTGGGCCGTGAACTGGCCGCCGCATCGGGGGTGCCCGCGCTGCGCGCGGCGCAGTGGCAGCGCTCCCGGATCAGCTCGGCGCTCCGTATCGAGAGCACTGATCTCGTCACGGTGTCGTACGTCCTCAAGGAGCTCACCGCCAAGGACCGCGCGGCCGTTGTCACGGAGGCGGCCCGCGCCGCCCAGGCCGTCGTGATCGTCGAACCCGGCACCCCCGACGGCTATGCCCGCGTGATCGATGCCCGCGACCGCCTGATCGCGGCGGGTCTGACGGTCGCCGCGCCCTGCCCGCACAGCGCCGCCTGCCCCATCGAGCCGGGCTCGGACTGGTGCCACTTCGCGGCCCGGGTCAGCCGCTCCTCGCTGCACCGCCAGGTGAAGGGCGGCTCATTGCCGTACGAGGACGAGAAGTTCAGCTATGTCGCGGCGGTCCGTTTCCCGGCCACACCGGCCCCCGCCCGGGTCACCCGCAAACCGCAGATCCGCAAGGGCCTCGTCCTGCTCGACCTGTGCACAGAGCCGCAGGAACTCCGCCGCGAAACGGTGACCAAGCGCCAGGGCCCGCTGTACAAGGCGGCGCGGGACACGGAGTGGGGCGACGCGTGGCCGCCGGACGCCGCCGGCGGGTGACAGGGCCACCGCTCCGCCGTTCGTCCGCCGCCACTTCACCCCGTACGAGACGATACGTCTCGGCTCTTCCCGTTGGTAGATTGACGTCATGACCGAGACCAAGGCCCCCGACTCCAGCCGCCGCAGCGAGCGCTCCCGCCGTGCCATCTACGACGCCGCTCTCGCTCTCGTCGGCGAGGTCGGCTACGCCAAGACCACCATCGAGGGCATCGCAGCCCGCGCCGGCGTCGGCAAGCAGACGATCTACCGCTGGTGGCCCTCCAAGGCCGCGGTCCTGCTCGAGGCCTTCCTCGACCTCGCCGAGCAGGCGTCCGAGGGCGAGAGCGAGATCCCCGACACCGGCGACCTCGAAGGCGACCTCAAACTCGTGCTGCGGGCCACGGTCGACGAGCTGAACAGCCCCGCCTACGACGGCCCCTCCCGTGCGCTCACCGCCGAGGGCGTGGTCAACCCCGAGCTGGGCGCGCAGTTCGTCGAGAAGCTCCTCGAACCGCAGCTCCAGCTGTACGTGAAGCGGCTGCGGGCCGCCCAGGACACCGGGGGCGTACGCGCCGGCATCGACCTCCGTATCGCCCTGGAACTGTTCACCGGACCCCTCACCCACCGCTGGCTGCTGCGCACGCTCCCGCTCACTCACGACTACGCGGACGCGATCGTCGAGTACGCACTGCACGGCCTCGCACCACGGCCCTGATCACCGGATCGGGGGGTGCGGCCACCCCGCGCCCGGGAAGGTGGGACCATGGCAGAGTCCGCCGGGGGCGAACGTGAGGTGTGAGGGGATAGATGGGCGACGGTATCGGCCGCTACCGCGGCACGGAGAGCAGGCTGTCCCGGGAGAGCCGGCTGCCCCAGTGGCTGCGCCGGCGCCCCAAGAACACCGACGCCGACGACTCCCGCCGCGAGACTCTGCTGCTGGCTGCCGCCGCTGCGGGACTGCCGCTCGCGCCTGCCGCGTACCCCGTTTCCTACCGATGTTCCTGTGAGCGCATCGGCTGTCCGACGCCCGGCAGGCACCCTGTTTCCTTCGCCTGGCAGACGCAGTCCACGAGCGACTCCGCTCAGATCCAGCGCTGGGCGGAGGGCCAGCCGGAGGCGAACTTCATCACCGCGACCGGCATGGTCCACGACGTACTCGACGTTCCCCTGGAAGCCGGCCGCAGCGCGCTTGCCCGGCTGCTGGAACGGGGCATCGAGGTCGGCCCCGTCGCCGAGTCCGGCAGCGACCGGATGCTGTTCTTCACCGCCACCCGCGGCACCCCCGAGGACGAGGACGAGTGGTGGCCCTGCGAGCTGGACTGCCACCCCGAGACGATGGACGAGCATCCGGGGCTGCGCTGGCACTGTCGCGGCAGCTATGTCCTCGTACCGCCGGCTCAGCTGCCCGGTGAGCTCGAGGTGGCCTGGGTGCGCGGGCCCGAGCATCCGCTGCCGGACCCGCTGACGCTGCTTGAGACGCTGACGGACGCGTGCGCGAAGTGGGCGGGCGGGGTGGAGGGCTTGGACCGGCACGAGGTGGCCTGGCCGCTGGGTCGTTAGGCCGCGTCTTCCCGAACCCGGGACTCCGCCCCTCCAAACTCCCCCAGACTTCGTCCGGGGGACCCCCACGGGGCTTGAAAGTCCGGCCGGACGGGCTTGATTTCCGCCGGACGGGCGGAAATTTCAGCCTGTCCGGCGATTGAGGACAGCGCCCGAAGGGCGTACGGGGGTCTGGGGGGCTTGCCCCCAGGTCGGAAGGGACGCGTTCAACTCCCGTACCGCTAAGACCCCTTCGCCGACGTCAGACCCGTCAGCCGGCCCAGCACATCGACCTTTCCGCTGCCCCCGGCGCCCGTCGGCACCGTCACCGCCTGGCTGGAGACCCGCTCCTTGGTGACCGTGGACTTCACCTCGCCCGTCAGCAGCGCCTTCACATCCGGGGTGACCTGCAGCCGTACACCCTTCGCGGCGGTCTGCCGTTCGTAGTTGCGCACGGCGAAGAAGACCAGCGCGTTGCCGTCCTCGGTGACAAGGCCGAGCGGCGCGAAGTCGTCGGAGTCCAGCGGCTGGTCGATGTACTGCGTGGACATCCCCGGCAGATTCGAGTCCTTCTGGCGGGACGCGCGCCAGCCCGAGGTGTGCGGACCGTCCTTGAAGTGCGCCGGCGTGCCGTTTTGCATGTACGAGGAGTACTCCTCGCTCAGATCGCGCGGAGCGACCGCCAGCGCGGCGCTGTCCGGCGCGACCGGCTCCGCCCAGCCGTCCTTGTCGGTCTTCAGGGCCGGGATCCGGCTGGGGGACAGGATCGTCAGATACGCCGCCTCCCACAACTGGTCCGCGCCGTTGCGCACGAAGACCAGCACCCAGCGGTTGTCCAGAGCGCCCTTGTCCTGGTCGCGGTTGGAGTCGACGTCCGCGAGGAAGAACCGCGGCCAGCCGGCCTTCTTCGGGATGGTGAACTTCGCGTCCGTCAGCTCCAGCGGCACGTGTTGCGGGTTGCCGTCCGGGTAGTTGACGCTGCGCGCCTTGAGACCGGCCTGGTTGATCGCGCCGAGCGCACCGGTGACATGGGCCGCGTCCAGGGCCGGATCGTAGGCCTTGTCGGCCTCGTTGTACGCGTCGGTGAAGTCCTTGAGCGCCTGCGCGGCCTCAGACTTCGTCGCCGACGGTACGACCTCCAGCTCCCCGTGCACCGTCACGCACCCGCTCGCCGTCAGACACAGCACTGTCATCGCCGCGAGCCCTGTCGCCGCCCGACTCAGCCTTCTCATCGGTTGCCTTCTGCTCCTTGACCCCCACTGACCGTCCGAACCCTACCGGGGCCAGGAACAGCCCGAGCGTCGGGACCAGATACAGCGCCCACACCGTGACCTGGAGGACGGTCGGGTCGGGCTGGAAGTTGAAGACGCCCTTCAGCAGCGTGCCGTACCAGGTGTCCGGCGGGATCGTCGTGCTGATGTTGAAGGCCTTGTCCGCCAGACCGCCCAGGAAGCGGGCCTCCTGCAGGTCGTGGACGCCGTACGCCAGCACACCGGCCGCCACGACGACCAGCATGCCGCCGGTCCAGGTGAAGAACTTGGCCAGGTTGATCCGCAGCGCGCCCCGGTAGAACAGCCAGCCCAGCAGGATCGCGGTGGCGATGCCGAGCAGTACGCCGATCAGCGGCGTCTGCGTGCTGCCGCTCTCGTCGGTGGCCGCGCGGACCGACGCCCAGACGAACAGCGCCGTCTCCAGGCCCTCGCGCCCCACCGCCAGGAAGGCGGTCGCGACGAGCGCGCCCGTACCCATCTGCAGCGCGGCGTCCAGCTTGCCGTGCAGCTCGGACTTCAGATGCCGCGCGGTGCGCCGCATCCAGAAGACCATCCAGGTCACCAGGCAAACCGCGAGGATCGACAGCGAGCCGCCGAGCAGTTCCTGCGCCTCGAACGTCAGCTCCTGCGAGCCGTATTCGAGCGCGAAGCCGAACCCGAACGAGATCGCGACCGCGATCCCGATGCCGATCCAGATCGGACGCAGTGCGTCCCGTCGCCCGGTCTTGACCAGATACGCGATCAGGATGCAGACGACCAGGCTGGCTTCGAGGCCTTCGCGCAGGCCGATGAGGATGTTTCCGAACACCTCGGGTCCTTTCCGTGCGGGCGAGTCAGGAGAACAGCGCCCGGCCCCACCAGTCGTCCGTGTCCCGGACGCCCGGCGGGATGGCGAACAGCGCCGAACCCACGTGCTGGATGTATTCGTTGAGGACGTCGCTCGCAGCGAGGGAACGCTGCACCGGGACGAATCCCTTGTGGACGTCGCGCTGGTACGCGAGGAAGAACAGCCCCGCGTCCAGGCGGCCCAGGCCGTCCGTGCCGTCGGTGAAGGAGTAGCCGCGGCGCAGCATCTTCGCGCCGCCGTTGGTGTCCGGGTGCGCGAGCCGCACATGGGCGGTCGGCAGCATCGCCGGCAGGAACGGCTCGTCGCGTTCCTTGGCCTTGCCGACCGCGGCGCCCTCGCCCTTGTCCCGGCCGAAGATGTCCTCCTGCTCCTTCAGCGAAGTTCGGTCCCAGGTCTCGATGTTCATCCGGATCCGGCGCGCGACGAGGTACGAGCCGCCCGTCATCCAGGCCGGACCGTCCTTCTGAGACACCCAGACATGCTTGTCGAGCTCCGCCGTGTCCGTCCCGGCGATGTTCCGGGTGCCGTCCTTGAAGCCCATCATGTTGCGCGGGGTCTGCGCGTCGGGCGTCGTCGACGAGGTCTTGCCGAAGCCCAGCTGCGACCAGCGGACCGCGACCTTGCCGAAGCCGATCCGGGCGAGGTTACGGATCGCGTGCACCGCGACCTGCGGGTCGTCCGCGCAGGCCTGTACGCACAAGTCGCCGTCGCTGCGTGCCGGATCGAGATTGTCGCCGGGGAACTTCGGCAGATCGACAAGGGCGTCGGGGCGCTTGCCCTCAAGGCCGAAGCGGCCCTTGGCGAACAGGGACGGGCCGAAGCCGATGGTCAGCGTGAGCCGGGACGGCTTGAGGCCGAGCGCCTCGCCGGTGTCGTCCGGCGGCGCCTCGGCGAGACCTCCGTAGGCGCCCTCGCCGACAGCCTGCCCGGCCGTCATCCGCTCGGCCGCCCGCGTCCAGTCCCTGAGCAACTGGATCAGCTCGGCGCGGTCCGCCGTCTTCACGTCGAAGGTCGCGAAGTGCAGCCGGTCCTGGACGGCGGTGGCGATGCCCGCCTGGTGCGCGCCGTGGAAGGGGACGGCCGCGCCGCTCGCGGCCGCGGGCACAGCACTCACTCTCTGAGGAACTGTCCGCAGACCGCGAGGGTGCCATGAGGCTGCT